>NZ_QVFL01000024.1:0-51237 GCF_003434225.1 Absiella sp. AM29-15 | reverse complement strand
GGCACTTTACGGCACTCTATGAACTAAGACAAAAGCTACGCTGTAATAACAAGAGGAGAGTGCTAAAATGTTCAAATATTTTCATCAATGGATATTTTGATTATATAAAATACTTTTGTCTAAACTGACGAGGTGTCATTTGCATTATCATTTTAAATTCTTTTGTGAAATAGCTGGAGCTTTCAAAACCGCATTGATAAGCTATTTCTGTAATTGTAACATCCTGTGTGAGTAATAATTCTGCAGCCTTTGCGATACGATATTTCAAGACATAACGCATAGGGGAAATATGTAAAAAAGATGCAAAAGAGCGTTGACATTCTCTTATACTGATGCCACCAATTGCAGCGATTTCTTTTACACTGATACTTTCCTGATAGTGTTCATCAATCCAGAAAAGCATTTGTTTCATTCGCTGTTCCTGCTGGTATAATGTCTTTTTCAAAGTCACTGTCTGGTTGTTTTTTAAAATCAGCAGGATATGCGATAATGCTTCCCGTACAATAAACTCATAACCATATATTTCTTTTTCACATGCATGAAAAGCTTCATCAAAATATGATGAGATCACAGCATCTGACAATGGATAAAAACCAGCACCCTGTTCTATGAAAGGATGAAGATACAATAGGTCAAATGCACTACCAGGGGCGCCTGACAGCAAGGATGGATCAAATACCATGGAACGATAACGACAGGGACTTTCACTTTCACAAATGATACCATGTAACACATTTACATTCACAAAATAGCCATCACCAGCCTGTAATCTGACCTCCTGATCAATCAAAGACAAAGTAACACAGCCTTCTTCCAAATAGAATATTTCCATTTCCGGATGCCAGTGAGGCGCAATATCTCCACTTATAAAATCATGAATATCACAATGGTATGCACTACAAGGAAATAAAGATGTGCCTGCCTGAAATAATTGCCTTCCATCTCTGCTCTTTGATATATTGTTTACAGATGTAATCATTTGATTCCTTCTTTCTTGTCGCTTTTGTTATAGTATATGACGTTTTAATGAAAGAAACAAGTATCTGACTTCGTTATAATGATAATGTAAAAAAAGATAGAGAGGAGTATACTTATGGCAAGAAAATGGAAAGATACACTATTACAATTACTATTAAACAACCTTTTATACCTGCAACAAAACGCATATCATGAATCTGAAAGAAAGCTCTACAAGAAAAATACAATACAATTTTTATATTTATATCCTGATGCGCATAGGATATGTGAAAGTTTTCATGATTTAGATATTATAAAAGGAATCAATGCATGATTCCTTTTTAGGCCAGATGAATGGTTTCTTGTGTGTTGACATCTTTATGATGAAGAAATAAGCCAATGATGCCTGCAATTATCGCAAGTATGATCAATATCATACCAGCTGTTTTCATAGGTGAGAAATTAAAGAAAGTCGTTCTTCCAAGAATATGATTTGCTAATGTCGCAAGGATAGAATCAGCGATATTTGGTATTACAGCATACAGGCAAACAGCCGAGATGATACAACAGATTGCGATATGATAAACTGCCTTTTCAAGTGTGGATTGACGTATCAATAAATAGGCACAAGCTATTGACAAGAGGACACAGACAAATTGAAACAACAGAGAAGTTCCTATCGCATAGAGTTGAAATAAAAAGCCGTATTGTGGATTTGAAGCCATAGAGCTAAAGTAACTGATTGTGGATTCTAACTGGGATATCATAGTATCTTTATGTTCATCAATCATATTTTGAAGGGATTGTTTCTGAGTATCTGTAACCTTAATGCCAATATTGTCTTCGATAATAGATATCGCTTCATCACGTAAGCGATCAATATCTTTTGGACTTGTATATAATGTGCTAGTTTTACCACGGTTTTTGATAATTTGATCAATATACTTGCCAGTAATGTTTTCTATGGCTTTACTTTCCGCAAGCTTATTTTGCACCATCAGCATATCATTTGAGGCAGCATTCGGAAATTCTTTATAAACAAAATCCATGAATTGATGCGAAATCGCAGTACCACTCATATCTGTGGATATGGTTTTTACCACAAGGGGCTTTATAGAAAAACAAGCAGCTGTAAATGTTATTAAAATGCATAATAACACATCCAATAGAATCATTCTTTTTTTCATAAACAACCACCTTCCTTTTGGGATTTATTTGTAATACCCGGTGCATATTTTGGTATCTGATTGTTGTCATCTGGCTCGATATGATTTGATATATAGTGATAGCTGCCATCATCCAGCAATTCAATTTTCACAATGTGTGTATAAGCAACAGGATATCCTTTTTCATATCCAGTCGCATGAATGGTTAATGTTAGTATATTTTTTTCTTTTTGTGCTTTGACAACTTCTGGTCGAAGTCTTGGTGTAGCGACATGAGAAGCGATACAATATAATTCTGCGTAAGGATAGGCATGCTGGGTTTCACAATAATAATTTTGTGATCGAAGTATGGAAGTATCAATATCAAAATATTGATGCACGAGGTCTTCAAATACATTTGCATCGATATAGCTGATATACTGTTGACCACTATCTTTCATATACTTTTCAGGTATTGCTTGTTGATGCTCTATGGGATACAGGTATTCTACCAAATCGTTAAAACAAAGTTTGTCCACACTGTTTTCATCCCAATCCATCACAAACAGATTATTACAGTCATACTCAATAGGGGTGATATAAGTATTGGTATAGGTACGCAATGTTTCATCCATAGGATCTACACGAAAATATCCATTGGTAATATCACCTAAATCAAAAGGCTTTTCCAATACGATTTTTTTATATGAAAAATAGCCATATGTATCATAGTCAGCTTTTTCTATCTTCCATCCATTGGTATCTGATATGATCGCTTTTCCATTATCATAATAAAGGGATGTGGAAATCAGATACAAGACATCATGTTGATAGATGAAATCATCTCGACGAATACCACCAGTTGAGGATATTGTATAGTGTGTAAGTTTTGTATCTTTTTTCGCCTGATAATCTTTCCAGAAAGATAAAAAATGATCACGCCCTTGTAAATCATAGTATCCCTGTTCATCATTAACACAACTATTTTCATCCAAAAGCTTTTCATAAATAGCTTTCACGCCTGCTTTTGATAGAGCAGGAATACTCATATCTTTACGTATGCCATCCATAGCATCTTTCTGAATGATGGGCTGTAAGCTTTCACTTTTCTTTTTTAAATCCGTTTGAAGCGTTTGTTTTAATGAATCAGAAATATCGATGGAATTATCATCAAGTAAGTGGATATCGGATGGCTTATGGCTAGAAAAAAACAGTATAAATCCTAACAAGATAAGTGCAAGTATCACGATACCTATGTATTTTTTCTTCATAAGATTCTCCTTTTTATAGATTCATTATTATATAATTGGAAAGGAATGTCAATGAAGCTATCAGAATCGTAATAATATGTTAAGGATATCAGATATAGTACTTTTATATTTACAATATTTTTTATTGTTGATAAAATATGCTTATTAGAAAGATGGAAGGGATAACATGCTGATTATAGAAAAATTAAACCAAAAAAAAGATATGTCTTATAATGAAACGTGCGTTGCGGATTATGTTCTAGCTTTAGGAAAACGTATTGAAAAAAGCTCAACCAGAAGTATAGCTGAAGCTACATATACTTCACCTGCAACTACGATACGATTTTGTAAAAAGTTAGGCTTTCGTGGCTTTGATGATTTTAAAGAACAGTATCTAAAAGAAATTGATTATTTAAATCAGCAATATGGAAAATTGGATGTAAATTTTCCTTTCCTGAAAGAAGATACAGAAATAACAGCTGTAAATAAATTATCAAATCTTTATATGGATACCATACAAGATACATTATCGTTATTAAAGCAGGACTCTTTAAAATTAGCAGTAAACTTATTAAAGAAAAGTGATGCTATACATATTTTTTCATATGGAACAACATTAAATATTGCGGAATCATTTAGAGAAAAAATGTTAAAAATAAAGAAACCAGTGTATATATCAAGTAATCTAAATTATCAATTATATGAGGCCAATGCTTTACATGATGGGGATATAGCGATTCTTATATCATATTCTGGAGAAACAGAGAAAATATTAAAAATTGCTAATATTTGTAAAGATCGTAAAGTACCTATGATTATCATATCATCATTTGGAGAAAATACATTATCTACTTATTCGTCATGTAAACTTATCATTTCTACAAAAGAAAATTTATTTCATAATGTGGGAGATTTTAGTACGCATATATCCGTTAGTTTCTTATTAGATGCATTATATTCAGCATATTTTTTACAAAATTATGATCAACATTATCAAATGAAACTTGAAAGTGTAAAAGCTAATGAAGGGTATCGCAAGTCAAATAATCCGATCATTAATGATTCCATAGTAGAAAAATAAACAGTGTTTCATAATAAATACTGAAAAATATCTAAAATTTGAAACACTGTTTCAATGCATTTTGAAACTATATCTTTTAAAACCTTCTTTCAGTATAATGCAAGTGTCGAAAGAAGGTTTTTATTTTGGATAACAAAAAGGAGATGAATTATAAATTAGAAAGAAACCTTTAAGACATGAATGCAGAAAGCATAGAGAGAAAGGGAAAATTATGGAAAGATTTACAGCAACAATGGAAAAATTTTTATTGCCAATCGCCAATTTTATGAATAGTAATAAATATATTTGTACAATTCGCGATGCCTTTACAATGATGATGCCTATTATTATTGTGGGATCATTTGCTTTATTATTTAATATTTATATTTGTTCTACTACTGGCTTAGCACAATTTGAAAGCTTAAAATGGTTATCTAATTATTCTAAAATATTTACCACAGTGAATTTTGCTTGTATTTCATGTATGGCACTTTGGACAGTTTTTCTTGTAGGATATGTTTTAGGTGATAAAGAAGGACAAAAACCACTCATTTGTGCTATTATCGCTACAAGCTGTTTTATGGTAATGCTTGATCAAGAAAATATTGCAGGAAATATGGGAGCCTCCGCATTATTTTTAAGCTTTTTTGTAGGTATATTTTCAGTAACTTTATTTTCAAAATTAATGAACTTTGAGAAAATAAAAATAAAATTGCCTGAATCAGTACCACCAATGATTGTAAATAGTTTTAATGCTTTAATTCCTGCTTGGATAACTTTAACCGTTTTTGGCTTTATTTCAGGAACATTGTATGGAGCAACAGGTATGTATATCAATACGATTATTTATAATGTGATACAATTACCATTTAATCAAGTTGTAGGTTCACAATTAGGAGTCAGTATTATTGTTATTTTATCTCAATTATTATGGTGGACCGGTATTCATGGACATATGGCAATGAATGTAATAGCTAAACCTGTACGTGCAGCAGCGTTAGCTGCTAATATTGCAGCAGTAGCTTCAGGATTAGTACCTAAAGAATTTTATACACTGGCATTTGTTCATTTATTCATAAACCTTGGTGGTGGGGGAATTGTTATTTCCCTTGCGCTGTCCATTCTTGCATTTTCCAAGCGTCAAGAATATCGGGACATTACAAAAATATCAATGATTCCTATTATTTGTGGTATCTCAGAACCAATGGTTTTTGGATTACCAATCATGTTGAATCCAACATTCTTGATTCCATTTGTATTAGCACCATTAATTACTTGCAATATAGGATATTATGCAATAACTTCTGGCTTTTTACAAGCTTCTTATGTTGAATCTATAGCAGGTATGCCTATGTTTATTCAACAATTCTTAGCATTTAGCGGACAATGGCAGGCAATTTTATTGACACTGATCGTTATCATCGTTGGCTGTATTATCTATACGCCATTTGTATTAATGTCTAATAAACAGGTTTCTAAAGATATAGAATAAGGAGCGTAGTGATTATATCACGTGTATAAATATATGAGAAAAGATTTTTTATGGGGCGGTGCCATTGCCGCAAATCAATGTGAAGGGGCATATTTAGAAAATGGTAAAGGATTAAGTATTGCGGATGTACAATTATGTTCTTTGGGAAAAGGACATAGAGAAATACATAATGAAATAAAAGCTGGTGTTTATTATCCAAGTCATGAAGCCATAGACTTTTATCATCGATATAAAGAAGATATTGCTCTGTTTTCAGAAATGGGATTTAAATGTTTAAGACTTTCTATCAACTGGCCCAGAATATTTCCAAATGGTGATGAAGAAGAACCAAATGAGAATGGCCTAATATTTTATGACCATGTAATTGATGAATTATTATCGCATGATATAAAACCAATTATCACATTATCACATTATGAAACACCATTGCATCTTGTACAAGCATATGGATCATGGCGAAATGAAAAGCTGATTGAATTCTTTGTGAGATTTTGTAAAGTAGTATTTGAACGTTATAAAGATAAAGTAGAGTATTGGATGACTTTTAATGAAATAAATGAAATTATGAATAAGAAAGAACCATATAATCAAGCTGGTCTTTTATTTCATGAAGGAGAAAATCCGGATTTTATCAAAGTTTTAGCTAGTCACCATATGTTTCTAGCTTCTGCAAAAGTCGTCAAACTTGGTCATGAAATAAATTCAAAATTTAAAATTGGATGCATGATACAATATCCGACTACCTATCCAAAGACTTGTAATCCAATGGATATCATGGCACAACGCTATCAGATGATGCCTAATTTCTATTATACAGATATTATGGCAAAGGGAAGATATACAAATTTATGTAAAGCTCAATTAAAAAGAATGAAAATTGATTTTAAAATAAGTGATGAAGATTCTAGGATTTTAGAGGATGGTAAAGTTGATTTCATAGGATTTAGCTATTACTTTTCATCAATTGCATCAGCTACATCTGATAGTGATTGTAAGGTAGATAGAAAAAATATGTATTTAAAAAGAACTGATTGGGGATGGCCAATTGATGCTATAGGACTTAGAATTGCTTTAAATGAATTATATGATCGATATCAAATACCATTATTTGTTGTTGAAAATGGTCTGGGAGCCGTTGATAAAATTAATTCACAAGGAGAAATTCACGATGATTACCGTATAAATTTTCTAAAAGATCATATTAAAGAATTAAAAAAAGCGATAGAAGATGATTTTGTAGATGTGATTGGATATACAACGTGGGGACCTATCGATTTAATCTCTGTAGGAACAGGTGAAATGAAAAAGCGCTATGGTTTTATTTATGTAGATAAAGATGATTTAGGTCAGGGAACCTTAGAAAGAAAACGTAAAGATTCATTTTACTGGTATCAACAAGTGATTAAAACAAATGGTAATAATATATAAAGTGTTGAAAAGCATATGCTTTGATAGAGCTTATGCTTTTTTTATTTGTAAAGGATTAGAAAATAGGATATCATTATCTCATTCAAGGAGGTATCATATGAAACTAAATTATATTACCATCATGGTAAAAGATATTGAAAAATCAGTAATGTTTTATGAAGAACTGGTAGGTTTAAAGGTTATAAGAAAAATGCATCCAGGTGATGGGAAAATCGTATTTATGGCAAATGGGCAAGATGAAACAATGTTAGAGTTGATCCATTTTGATGATACAGAAAGTGTTTCCGTGAAAGGCATGGTTATGAGTTTTACTTCACAAATACCACTTGAAATGTTAAGAGAAAAAGTAGAAAAAGCAGGCTACACACCTACAGATATCATTGATCAGGGCCCTAAACCAAAATATTTCAGAGTAAATGATCCGGATGGTATAGTTGTAGAAATTTCAATTGATGAAAAATAAAGGTTGAATACATACACGATGTATGTTAATATAAAAACGTACACAGTGTATGTTTTTATATGGAGGTATTATGGCAGGATATAAACGATCAGAAGCAACTGTTCAAAAAATTCTTGATGTTTCTTTGAAATTATTTCTTGAAAAAGGGTATGAAGAAACGACGATATTAGATATCGTAGATCAGTTGGGTGGTTTGACAAGAGGTGCTTTTTATCACCATTTTAAATCAAAAGAAGAAGTATTAAATGCGATTAATGATCGTATGTTTTTAGAGAACAATCCATTTGAGAAAATACGCCATGAAAAAAATCTGAATGGTTTGGAAAAGTTGAAACAAGTCATTAAGTATCAGTTTCATAATCAGGATGTGAAAAATGTAAATATGATGAGTTTACCGCTTTTGAAAAATCCAAGAATTTTGGTAGATTGTTTAGAAACCAATCAAAGAGTGGTGGCTCCGATGTTTCAAGAGCTGATTGAAGAAGGTATTCAGGATGGTTCTATTACATTAGATTCCAAATATACAAAAACAGCTTCAGAGTTTATGATGATGTTTTCCGATTTATGGCTGGCACCAGTAATATTTCCATGTGATCCACAGGAAATGAAACTTCGGCTGTATTTCAGTAAAGAATTGTATGAAAAATTAGGATTGCCTGTATTTGACGATGAGATCATTGCGTATATGGAACATATGATTGATCAAATTGCAGAAGGAAATAAGATTGCCAAGTAGCAATTTTATTTTTAAGATAAAACATACATACTGTATGTATGTTATGGAAGGAGATATATGAAAAATCATACATATGCATTAGAAGTAAAAGGATTGAAAAAACGATTTAAAGACAAATCAGTACTAAACGGCGTAGATTTTCAGGTAGAGAAAGGCACGATATTTTCCTTATTAGGAGCTAATGGTGCTGGCAAAACAACAACCATCAAAATATTAACGACCCTTTTAAAACCTGATGAAGGTATGGCTTACGCAGGTGGTTATGATATCTTGAAGGATGTAAAAAAGATACATGAACAAATCAGTTTGACAGGGCAGTTTGCTGCAGTAGATGAAGCATTGAGTGGATATGAAAATTTAGTTATGATGGGTAATTTATACCATATCAAGGATCCAAAAATACAGGCACTAAAATTATTAAATTATTTCTCGTTAGATTCATCTAAAGATAAAAGAGTTTCTACATATTCTGGTGGTATGCGAAGAAAATTGGATATCGCTATGAGTCTTGTGCACAAGCCTTCTATTATCTTTCTGGATGAGCCGACAACCGGACTCGATCCACAAAGTCGAAGAGCTATGTGGGATATTGTGAAAAATCTGAAGAAAAGTGGTGTCACCATATTTCTGACAACGCAGTATTTAGAAGAAGCTGAAGCTCTGGCAGATCATATCGCCATCCTGCATGAAGGTAAAATCAAGCTGGAAGGAACACCACAAGAATTAAAAATGACATTGCCGAAGCATGTGTTGGAGCTACAGCTTAATGATCAAAAGGCATTTAATAAGACTTGGGATATTTTAAGCCATTATACAAAACAATCCAATGAAGAAAGTTTTACCATTTCAATTACATTCACCGATACGGTAAATGATGTAATTGATATCCTGCAAAGTATCAAACAGGCAGATATCCCATTACAGGATCTTCACTTGAAACAGACAACGATTGAAGATGTATATATGAAAATGATGGAGGAAACATTATGATGGAATTATTCAAGGATATGAAAACTATGTCTTGTAGAAGGATAAAGATTTCAATACGAAATCTGGATACCATATTAACAAGTGTGGTAACACCCAGTTTGATGATGATTTTATTTGTGTATGTATTAGGTGGCTCAATGCATGTGGAAGGCATGTCTTATGTAAATTATATTGTACCGGGTATTTTGATTCAGTGTATCGGACAATGTGGTTCTAATACAGCAATCGCCATAAATAATGATATCCATTCAGGGATTATCCATCGTTTTTATACGATGCCAATCATGAAATCATCAATTTTGTTAGGGCACATCATTGAGGCTTTTTTCAGGAGTATTGTGACAACGGGGATAATACTTGGAATTGCATATATTGTAGGATTTCGTCCGGATATGCAAATGCATAATATGTTACTGATTATTTTGTTGTTGGCAATGTTTATATTAATGATTTCATGGATGAGCATATTATTTGGATTGCTTGCACAAGGGCCTGAAGGTGCCGGTGCTTGTGCAGTATTCATATCTGTTCTACCTTATCTTAGCTCAGGTTTTGTATCTGTGGACAGTATGCCTGTAGCATTGGCAGTATTTGCGAAATATCAGCCTATGACTCCCATCATTGATTCTTTACGGGCTCTATTTATGGGAGAAGTGTTCTATATACAGGATTATTTATTAGGTATGATGTGGTGTGTGGTCTTTATTGTTATTTGTTTTGGTTTATCACAAGTACTATTCAAACGAAAATTACAAACATCATAGGAGGAAATGAAAATGACAGAAGAAAAATTTGAAGAAATGATGGAACGTGGTGGAGAAAAAATTGAAACGGCAGTAGAAAATGCTGCGCAAAAACTGGATGATACTTTAGAATCAACAATGAAACATCGACCTGCGCGTATAATCGCAAAAACACTTTCTTATGGAGGCTCTATTGGATTTATCCTTGCATCAGCAAAATTAAAACAAACCTATCATCCAGCCATGTCAAACATATGTTTGATCACAGGAAGTGTAGCACTTGCCACAAATATCATTCTATCATGCACCGTGCATAAAAAATGAAAGCTTGACTTTCATTTGAAATTCTAATAAACTAAAACAGTAGGCATAAAGGAGGTGGATGGCTTATGAATCGTAAGATAAAAGATATCATTTTGGATAAAATGCATAATCAGGATGTTTTTTGTCGTACGATAACATTCACTGTTTTTTCGATTATAGGGACAAGTGCGTCAATATTTCGGGAAAACAATGAGTAAAAGCCAGCCATCAAAAGAACATACCATTATAATGTATTGACGATGTCCCGCTTTTTTACTGGCGGGCTTTTTGTTTTCCCATAGAAAAAAGAAAGGAAAACATTTATGACAATACATTTACAAAATATTACAAAATCCTATACACAGGATATCATATTAGATGACTTAACAATGAAAATTACAGATGGCGAGCATATCGCCATTGTGGGTGAAAACGGATGTGGGAAATCAACGCTGTTAAAGGTAATTGCAGGAATAGAAAACATTCAGGAAGGAGAACGCATTGTATCAAAACATACCAAAATTGCGTATTTGAATCAAAACTTTGATGAATTTTCGGGCACTGTGGAAGCATATCTGATGCAGACTTACAGCGATATCATGCATTTGAAAAAAAAGATGGAAGCCTTAGAGAAAGCTATGGAAAAAGTTGATGAGGTAGAACTAGAACAGTTATTAAAAAAATATGGCAACATACAAGAGCGTTTTGAACAGCTGGATGGCTATCATATCTTTACCTTTGTGGATCAGATTGCCCATGGACTTCAGTTCTCATCGTTGTTATACAGTGAGTATGAAGTGTTGAGTGGAGGAGAAAAAGCAAGAGTGAATCTTGCACGGCGTTTATTGGAAAGACCAGATGTTTTATTATTGGATGAGCCAACCAATCATTTGGATTTTAAAGGGATAGCATGGCTGGAAAACTTTCTGGCAAATGATAAACAAACCATCATCGTCGTATCACATGATCGTACATTTCTCAATCATTGTGTATCAAAAATATACGAAATCAGTTATGGAGAATTATCTGTATACCATGGAAATTATGATGTATATCGAAAAGAAAAAAACGAACGCTTCTTACGTATGCAGGAAGATTATGAAGCACAACAAAATGAAATCAAACGATTAGAAGCGGCGATTCGTCAGTTTCGTCAATGGGGCAGAGAAGGCGATAATGAAAAATTCTTCAAGAAAGCCAAAATGTTAGAAAAACGTTTAGATAAAATAGAACGCATGAGGCGTCCAAGACTGATTCAAAGGAATATGGACTTTACTTTATCCATGGCAAAACGTTCATCTAAACATGTGTTGGAAATAAAGGAACTGGGGCACTGTTTTGATAAGCTATTATTTGAACATGTAAATGCCACGCTTTGTTTTAAAGAACGTGTAGCAATATGTGGAGAAAATGGCACAGGAAAAAGTACGCTGATCAAATTAATTATGGGAATTGAAGAAATTCAAGAAGGTAGTATCCAATACGGCAATCATATCGCTATTGGATATCTACCTCAGATGATCAGCTTTCCTAAAGATATGACGATATTGGAATATGCGAAAAAAGAACTTTGTATGAATGAAGAAGATACAAGGCGTTATCTAATGAAATATGGATTTGATCACATCGATATGATGAAGCATTTAAAAGCATTAAGCGGTGGGGAGAAAACTAGATTGAAACTAGCAGAAATGTTATCAAAAGAAATCAATATGATAATTTTAGATGAGCCAACCAATCATTTAGACTTCACCAGTATTGATATTATCGAAGAAAATCTTCAGGCCTTTGCTGGTACCCTTTTGGTGGTATCCCATGATCGATATTTTATACAAGCACTATGTGAAAAAGTCTGGATGTTGGAGGATCAGATAATGAAAGAATATATTTTATAATAATTTTTCTATCTTTACATAGGCCTTTCTGTATGGTACGATAAAACTAATATAAGGTGATAACAATGGAACGATATGAATACATAAAATGCAATTGGAACTATATTGATGATGAAACACCGGTGATCCTTTTCTATGAGGTAGATTTAGAAAATGAGCGCTATGCGAGAAGAATGATTGAGGTGTTTTCAAATGGCAGAATATCTTTAGGATTAGATGAAGGATGCGAATTTGTCACAGAAGCACCTGTACCCCAAGTGGATGAAATCAATCAGGATGAAGATTTTTTAGCACAGGTGATCACAAAAGAGGAATTTGAGAAAACATATCAATTACATGAATATTTTGAAAACCTTGGAATTTCTAAAAGATAAAGGGATATATTATGCAAACGGATAATTTACAGGCATGTGCACATCTTACAAGAATAGTTTTGTCATCTATGATATAATCAATGATAAATGGAGGGATAAAAGATGACAGTATCAAATATGAAAACAACATTAAATAGTAACATAAAAGATGTTTGGGAGATTGTGACTTCTTTAGAAAATTATGCATGGAGAAGTGATATTAGTCGAATTGAAATCGTTAATGAAAAGCAGTTTGTTGAATACACCAAGGATGATTATCCTACAACATTTACAATCACAGTGAAGGAGCCATATCGTTATGAATTTGATATGGACAACAGCAATATGAGCGGGCACTGGACAGGTATTTTCAATCAGTTAGCGGATGGTGTAGAAATTGATTTTACAGAGGATGTCACAGCTAAAAAGGTATTTATGAAACCTTTTGTGAAAGGTTATTTAAAAAAGCAACAGGAAACCTATGTGAATGATTTAAAAAAAGCGTTGTGTAAATAGTAATCAATAAATGAAAGCGGTGATCTGGTGGTGAATCAAAGAAAAATCAAGAGGATTATGTTGCTGATTATAACCATAGAAGGCATTATGGTTTTTGATTTCGCAAGTATTGTCGCTGATATTTATTCTAAGAAAGTTTTGGATACCGATCTGAATCTTTTTGGCCCCATGATTTTTAGAATCATAGGACTTGTACTTGGAATGATATTGACAGTGTATGGTGTCATACTTTATAAACGATATAAGAAATCGTAAAATGAAAAAGTTTCTGGCGTTAAAAAATAAGCCGGAAACTTTTTTAGATATTATTAGAAAATTACGTTGTTTTATGTATAATTAATCCTGTAAGTTTTAATCCATTTCATAATTTCCCATAGTATGAACTTACATTATTTATGCTAAGTATAGAGGTGGAGTACTTCTGGCTGTTTTTGGTTAGAATTTATGTGTGTATTAGAAGATTTTATATTTAAGAATTATTATTGTGTTTTTTTCAAAAGAACTATACTATTAACGTAGTTTTCATGATACTAAATTTAAACTAAAATCACATAGAAATAGAAAGGGCTGAATTTTATGAAAAAATATAATAACATTAATTTTGTTTTAGCTACTTTGATGTTTATAATAACTTTTGTTAGTTTGTTTTTCTTACCAGACAGAGTACCTACCCATACACATTTTGAAGGAGTTGATGGGTGGGGATCAAAATATACATATCTTATTGCCCCAGCGATTGCATATATCCTTTGGTTTTTTATGCCCAAGTTCATGTCACAAAAAAGCGATAAAACAAAGTTACTTGGAGATAAAGCTGGAAATATTTATCTTTTAAAAAACAAAATCATAATAAACATAATCTTTATATTATTTGTAGGATTTGATTTATATTGGATCTATCAGGAATTTTTGTATACTTCAAATAATATATCTTTAAATTTTTTCCTTCTTATTGGAATCGCTGTTTTGTATATAACTGCATCATTTTCTATCTTCTATATGGATAATGAAGAGTTGATGATGTTACATTGGAAAGAATTTACTTTAGCTGATAGCAGCTTGAATATAAGAAAAAAGAAATTACTATTTCTAATATCTGGTTGTGTTGTAGCGATGCTTATAATTGCAGATGCATTATTCTATACAAAATCTTTTCTATTCATATTTGTTCTGCTTTTATCATTGATTTTGAAATTTATGATTGGACCAATAAAAGCTCGATTAATGAGAAAAAAATAAATAGAAGTTTAAAATTTGAAAGATTCTTATGCTATTTGATGTATGGTTACAGGCAATAATTTAGATAAAGCATTCAGCTTAATTTGTGGTATAATTAAACAAATACTACATTGATAATGGATGATGTAGTATCAGGTTATTGAAATAATTAAAGAGGAATAGTTATGAATAAAGAAGAAATATATCAATATCTAAAGAAACATCAAATAAGTTATGAAGTAAATGAGCATAAAGCGGTTTTCAATATGGGAGAATTAGACTCTGTAAAGCTTCTTTATCCTGAATGGGATGCTAAGAATCTATTTGTTCGAGATGATAAGAAACGCAATTATTATTTAATTTCTGTTAAAGGGGATAAAAGGGTTGATTTAAAAAACTTTCGTAAACAATTGGGTTTAAGACCACTTTCTTTCGCTTCGGCAGATGATCTAATGGCAATTATGGGATTAACTCCTGGCTCTGTAACACCACTTGGTATTTTGAATGATATAGATTGTAAAGTACATTTTTATATGGATTCTGAATTTGCCGGTAATATCATTGGCGTACATCCAAATGATAATACTGCGACAATATGGATACAAGCAGATCAGCTTATTCATCTAATTCGTGAACATGGGAATGAAGCTGATATTGTCGAAGTATAAGTTTAGAGAAAAATATTGAAAAATGAAAGAGATAGGAATTAGAATAGATGATGGAAATTTCAAATGTAGAAATCATTCGTAGGATGTTATTTACTGTGTTTTTCTTATCATCTTTTTTTTATCAACGTTGGTCGATAAAATTAAAAATATCGTTTATGTGAGTATACATATGATGAGTATATGAAATGCAGACTTTTGTGATAAAATGATATCTTGCATGAAATATAAAAAAACTTCGATTCCTCGAAGTTCATTTATACAATGGTGCGGATGACAGGAATCGAACCTGCACGCCGAAGCACTAGATCCTAAGTCTAGCGTGTCTGCCAGTTTCACCACATCCGCATTTGCCTTGATATTATAACATCTAAATTTATAGAATGCAATACTTTTTTTAATTTTATGCATTATAGCGTAAAAATAATTATATAAAATAATTCCTGTGCTTGCTATCGTATCACAACACCGGTATAATGAAAGAAAGATACTGGGGTTGCATTCTGAAAAACGCACAAAAGGAACATATATGTTTTATGAAGATATAGAAAAATGAAATCAGGTGAGTCTTATGAAAATCTTATTAATAAGTGATACGCATGGAGAATTAGAAAATACTAGAAAACTGATCCATAAACATAAGGATGTGGATTTAAAAATAGATTTAGGTGATATTGGATTTGCGTTAAAAGAATTAGATGGTTTTGTGGTGGTTAAAGGAAATCATGATAAAGCGTTAAAGCTACCAATAGAGCGAATTGTGGAAGTAGAAAATCATCGCATTTTATGCGTACATGGAGATATATTTGAAGCAGATGTCATGGAGGAAGTCTTTTCCTTAATGATCGATGAGAAAGAAGATATCATGCAGGTATGTATGGATGTTTTATATCATCATATTGCTGATTATGCAAAGAAGAAACAATGTGATATCGTCTTTTTTGGTCACACACATATCCGAGTATGGGAAATTTATGATGGAATCACAATCGTGAATCCTGGTTCTTTATTGTTTGGAATGGATGGTAATGATAAAAGTTATGCCATTGTGAATGTCACAAAAGAAGATGTACAGGTAGAATTTTATGATATGAAAGGAAAAAATATAAAATGAAAGTCGTTTGTGTAAATATTGATAAAATTGATTATGATGGAAAATTAGATCGCTCATGTATACCGGGAGAAGTTACTTTTTATTCTGATAGTAGTAAAACGGAGTTTATGGAACGTGTGAAGCAGGCAGATATCATCGTCACAAAAGAATATGTAGTGAGTGAAGATATGATTATGCAACTACCGGATCGTGTAAAAATGATTTGTGAAGCGGGAACTGGGTATAATAACATTGATTTAGAAGCATGTCGAAAGCGTAATATTATGGTCTGCAATACACCAGCATATTCCACAAAAAGAGTTGCACATACAGCAATTATGCTGATTTTGATGCTGGCAAGCTCTATGCCAAAACAGCTGCACATGATACATAAAAAGGATCATCGTAATTTTACACAGCATATGATGGTTGAGCATATGGAAGTAAATGATAAGATATTAGGCATTATTGGAGAGGGCAATATTGGTAAGGAAGTTATAAAAATTGCGCAGGCATTGGATATGAAAATCCTAGTTTATACTCGTACACCAAAGAAAGATCATGATGGGATTTGCTATGTATCTTTAGAAGAATTACTAAAACAGGCTGATTTTGTTTCTCTACACTGTCCACTTACACCAGATACAAAACATATCATCAACAAAGAAACGTTATCCTTGATGAAAAGTACAGCATTTTTGATCAATACATCACGCGGCGCCCTGATCGATGAGGAGGCATTGCTTCATGCTTTACAAAACAAAAAGATTGCGGGGGCAGGATTAGATGTACAAGAAGTAGAACCGCCAAGAGAAGATCATCCTTTCTACGAAATGGATCAGGTGATTCTTACTCCACATATGGGATGGCGTGGTTTAGAAACAAGACAGCGCTTACTACAGCTGGTTTCCAATACATTAAATGCATATATTGAGGGACATCCAATCAATGTAATCGTCAATACAAATAACATGTGATGATTTGTAAAATAAATGTAAAAAATATAAACGGAATAGGAATTATATGAAATACTTGGTATAATGAAAGAAAGTAAAGAGAGGATTCATTATGTTATTAAAACTTTTAGAGAGAATGGGTTTCACAAAAGAAGAGGGAAGCTGGATTCTATATGATGTAGGAAACAGCGCACAGGTATTAACGACATGTACCGTTATTTTTCCATTGTTGATTGCGAAAATCACACCGGGTGACAGCAGCGTCTATGTTGGATGGGCAAATGCAGTATATGCGATTATTCTGGCACTTATTTCACCAGTGCTGGGAACGATGGCAGATTATAAAGATACGAAAATGAAAATGTTTAAGTTCTTCCTGTTTATTGGTATTGCGGGAGGATTTGGTCTGGCGTTGCCATTTATTGATTATAAAACAGCGATTGTTGTATTCGTCATTGCCATGCTGGGATACAATGGCTCTATCATTTTCTATGATGCATTTATTGTAGATGTGTGCGATGATGAGCGAGTGGATAAAGTGTCTGCGGCAGGCTATGCATGGGGATATATTGGCAGTGTGTTGCCTTTCTTGATCTTTGTGATTCCATTTGCGGCAGTAACCTTATTTGGAGATACGAATGGTGATTTGGTATTAGGCGGATTCACATTGACCTATCGTGTCGCATGTGGTATTACAATGGGACTTGCGGTATTATGGTGGTTATTTTATTCTTTGCCAATTATGAAGAATGTAAAACAAACACATTATCATGAACCTGTACCACATGTTGTGAAAGAATCATTTTCACACTTATATCATACATTCCGCGATGTTAAGAAAAATAAAAATATTTTCCTGTTTTGTATTTCTTATTTCTTTTATATCGATTGTGTAAATACCGTTATTAAAATGGCTGTATCACTTGCAAGTGAAATGGGAATTGATGATACTATGAGTCTTGTGGTTGTAATCTTGATTAATATTGTGGCTTGTCCTGCATCTATTTTCTTTGGCAGACTGGTTGGCAGATTTGGTTCTAAGAAGATGATTTATTCTGGCATTATCGGATATACAGGCGTTGTTTTATGTGGTGCGATGATTAAGACATATCCATCCTTTATCTGGGCAGTAGCATTGTTGGTTGGGTTGTTTCAGGGTGGTATTCAATCTGTATCAAGAAGTTATTTCGCAAAGCTGATTCCTGATAAAGCAGACAGTAATGAATTCTTTGGATTCTTCTCTGTATTCTCAAAATTCTCTGCGATTTTAGGTCCAATTGCAGTATCTGTGATTATCATGATTACAGGGGAAACACGTTATGGAATACTTGGATTGATACCAATGATGTTGCTTGGTGCACTGGTATTGGCATTTGTAAAAGATCCGGAAAGTGAACAAAAGTTTCATAAAAAGAAGATAAAATAAAGGAAAGGATTGGCGTGATCACCAATCCTTTTTTGACTATGCTGTTGGATTTTCGATATAACCAATGAATAAAGGGGTACCCTGAGCGGAAACAATTGTATATAGGAAAGGTCTGTTAAACTGGATATCAACACTTTCCATAAAAGCACTACCGGTTTTCATTTCGATTTCACTATAAGCCGCAGCCTCAATACCTTCTTCATTGACCGCTAGATAGGTTCCCTGATGCATATCATCAAGATAAAGCGGTTCATGATCATTTTTAGAAAGAAATTGTGCATCTGTTTTTGATAAAGCACGATTTACGCCCATAGAAGAAAGCATATTGGTTAAAGAATAATCCTGTTTTAGCGTAAATGAAGGAAGTGAAATATTTAACATTTTCGTATCATTCGTTTCATAGAATTGAGAAATCCATGCTGGATCTTTTAAAATATCTAAAGGATTTTGATGTTCCTTTGGTAAAAACAACAACATTTGTCCACCTTTTTCAAGTGGTAGATTGATTGCTTCATAGTTTTCTTTATCCATATAGTATCCGGATCGACTGGTATGCATGAAGGACGTCTGAATTTGTTTTTGATTAGAAGTTGTAAAAGTATCTGTTTTTGTGTTCTTTTTATCAAAAGGAGTATCCCAACGATCCTGTAAATATAAAGTATTGAAGTAAATAATTGCAGTATTCTTAGAAACTGGCTGCTGGAAGGTAAGCTTTTTATTGGTATTTGATTGTATCCATCTGTTGATCTCACTGGTTAATGACGATTTTTTGAAATCCCTTGTGAAGATATCAGATTGATAAAGCGATGATGCATCTTTTAGTTTTTGACTTAGTGTAACATTTTGATCATTCCAGATGGAAGTATTAGACTGAACATTTTGCTGGCTTAAGGTGTTTAGCTCTTTCACAAGCTGTTGATTCAAATCTTGTATATCCCCTTTATAACACAACGCATGTAAAAGCTGTTGCTGGGTTTCATCTATGGCATCATTGCTGCATAAAGCTAAGGCAAGATATGCACTGTAAGGGGAATACAACAGATTTTGATCCTGTTGCCATAGTCTGGAAAAACTGGATATAGAAAAAGCATTCAGACTGTCTGGTAATGATGTATGCATGGTTTCTTCAATATACACCTTATTGTTTGTCGGTTTATTTGGTGTTGTACAACCAATGCATAAAGATAAGCAAAGTGGTATCATGAGTAATTTAGATTTATGTTTCATAAACATTCTCCTCTCTACTAATGATACCTTAGGATACTTATTTTTGTTTCAAAAAAGCAAAATTATTTTCAATATCTATAGCATAGGTGTTATCTATCAGAATATAAGGCAAATGATACTGTTTACAGCTTTGTAGATGATTGAGATTATCTTTAATCAATGCATCGATATCCAATGCTTCCTCCTTACGTTGTTCTATACAATTCGCATATTGAAAGATCTCTTTTTGGTGTTGCTCGATATACGATTTAGAAAAAATCAGGCAACAGTAATGAATTTTTTTTCTTTCCTCTTCTGTAAAATCCTTCTGCCAGTCAAAGGGGATGTAACAGCCCTCTATGATGAAATGCTGATTGTTTTCAATCGCGGTTAGAATGATTTCTTTCATAATTGGCCAAAGATATGAAGTTAATGCTTTATCATCTTCAACACAAATATCACTTATATGTGCACGGATTAATCCCATTTTGATATGATCAATAGAATAATAAGGGATGTGGTAGGTTTCCAAAAGTTTTTGCGCAAGTTTGGTTTTGCCACAATGTGTCGCACCGCCCAACAATAGAATCATGTTATCACCTCTTATGTTCATGATAGCATAAGGCATGAAAAAAAGCACTCGAAAGTGCTTTATGTTACTTTTGATTCTGACGAATTAGATTTAATGTTCCACCAGCTTTGATGGTATCAATATCCAACTGTGTTAGATTATGTTCTACCTGGAAGGTTTTGCCTTTGGTTACGTTCTGTACAGTGATAGGTGTATTTTCTTTGATATCTAATAAATCAGTTATTTTTAAGGTATCCATTTCATCAATATCATTATAATCTTTTTCATTAACGAAAGTGAATGGAATGATACCAAAGTTAATCAGATTTGCACGATGAATTCTTGCGAAGCTTTTTGCGATAACAGCTTTAATACCCAGATACATAGGCGCAAGTGCCGCATGTTCACGAGAACTTCCCTGGCCATAATTGCTGCCTGCCACAATGAATCCACCATCATTCGCGATACAATCATCATGGAAGCTTGCTTTCACATTCATAAAGATGAATTCAGAAATCTTTTCAATATTAGAACGATAAGGCAATACTTTTGCGCCTGCTGGTGCAATGTGATCGGTTGTGATATTATCATCTACTTTGATCATGACTTTCTTTGTGATTGTGTTTTTTAATGGTGTATTGATAGGTAATGGCTTGATATTTGGTCCACGAACAACTTCTGTTTCCGCAGATAATTCCATATCCGGTTCAATGATCATAGAATCATCAATAGTAAAATATTCAGGATCCTCAGGAATATCAAATTCTAAAACTCTTGGATCTATAATGTATCCGGCAATTGCACTTGCGGCAGCTGTTTCTGGAGAAACCAAACATACTTTAGCACTCAGGGTTCCACTTCTTCCATAGAAGTTACGGTTGAAGGTACGCAAGGATAAAGCGTTGGTGATAGGAGATTGTCCCATACCAATACATGGTCCACATGTTGTTTCCAGGATTCTTGCGCCAGCAGTAATCATGGTAGATAATCCACCATTGCTAGCAAGCATATTCAATACCTGACGAGAACCTGGTGAAATAACAAGAGATACCTCAGGATCAACAGTTTTTCCTTTTAAGATATTGGCAACTGTCATCATGTCACGATAACTAGAGTTTGTACAACTTCCAATGGCAACCTGATCAACTTTCATGCCAAGCACTTCACTGATAGGTAAAACATTATCAGGAGAATGAGGCATTGCAATCATTGGTTCCAATGTATCTAAATCAATTTCATAAGTTTCATCATATACAGCACCTTCATCAGCCTTTAATTCAACATAGTCTTCTTCACGATGCTGTTTCTTTAAGAATTCATAAGTGATTTCATCACTTGGGAATACAGAAGTTGTTGCGCCTAATTCTGCCCCCATGTTAGTAATGGTTGCACGCTGTGGAATACTCAGGTTTTTTACACCATCTCCACTATATTCAATAACTTTTCCAACACCGCCTTTTACACTTAACAGCTGTAACACTTTTAAGATAATGTCTTTAGAACTGACACCACGCTGTAAAGAGCCGTGCAGGATGATATTTACTACTTTTGGCATTGTTAAATGGAATGCTCTTCCTGCCATGGCACAGGCAACATCAAGTCCTCCGGCACCAATTGCCAATGCACCTATACCACCAGCTGTAGGTGTATGAGAATCACTTCCTAATAAAGTTTTTCCAGGTTTTGCGAATCTTTCCAAATGTACCTGATGACAGATACCATTGCCTGGTTTAGAGAATTTTACGCCATGCTTCATAGCGACAGTTTGTAAATATTTGTGGTCATCAGCGTTTTCAAAACCACTCTGCAGTGTGTTATGGTCAACATAACTGATGGATAATTCAGTTTTTACCTGGTCTACCCCCATTGCTTCTAACTGCAGATACGCCATCGTACCAGTTGCATCCTGTGTCAGGGTCTGATCGATATGAATCGCAATTGGTTCTCCTCGATGCATTTCACCTTCCACCAGATGAGCTTTTATAATTTTTTCTGTAATTGTTAGCATATTTTTTCTTCCTTTCCGCTATATTTTTAGTGTACGTGTTTTATTATAACATAAAATCTGAAAATATTTCATTGACTTTATGAAAATTATGATATAATATTGAAAGACATTGAAAAATAAATAAAAAAGGGAGGTACCATCATGAATAAACAGTTAAATTCATTATATAAAAAGTCACTGGAATTTACAGATATCCCCAATGATCTGTTTCGCAAATATGATGTAAAAAAAGGTCTTCGTAATGAAGATGGCACAGGTGTACGTGTCGGATTAACCAAAATTGCCGATGTTGTCGGTTATAAATACGTAGAAGAAGTCAAACGGGATGCCCAGGGGCAGCTGTTTTATCGCGGTATAGAATTACGTGATATCATCCACGGACGTGATTGGAACCGTCCTTATGGATATGAAGAAGTATGCTTTTTACTATTGTTTGGATATTTGCCAAATGGAGAAGAATTACAGACCTTTGTGAAAATCTTACAGGATCATTATGAACTGCCTGGTGATTTTCTTGAAACAAAGTTTTTGCATATGCCAGGTAAAAATCTAATGAATCGATTACAGCAGGCAGTGCTTGCCTTATATGATTATGATGATGCACCAGATGATATCAGTGTAGAAAATACGTTGGAACAGGGGTTAAATATATTAGCGAAACTGCCAAGTATTATCTGTTATGCCTACCAAAGCAAGATGCATTACTATCATAAAGAATCATTAGTTATTCACCAGTGTCAGAAAAATATGTCCATTGCGGAAAACATCCTTTATATGTCCAGAGGAGATCATTCCTTTACGCATCAGGAAGCCCTGGTATTAGATATGATGTTAATTGTACATGCTGATCATGGTGGTGGAAATAACTCTACATTTACCAATGTGGTGATTTCATCAACAGGTACTGACTTTTATTCCAGTATGGTAGGTGCAATCGGGGCATTGAAGGGGCCACGTCATGGTGGTGCAAATTTGAAGGTTTCCGGCATGATGAAAGCAGTCATTGATGAAATTGGATATTGTGAAAATGAAGTAGAGATCAAAGCGTTGATTTATCGTATCATGCATAAACAGTTCTATGATTACAGTGGGCTTGTTTATGGTATGGGACATGCAATCTACACTTTATCCGACCCAAGAAGTGAAGTGCTTCAAGAACATATCGCAAAACTTGCACAGGAAAAAGGTAAAGAAAAAGAATATGCCTTTTATCAGCGTTTTGAACAATGTGCAAAAGAAGTCATTCTGGATGTAAAGGGAATTAATGTTTCCAGCAATGTAGACTTCTATAGTGGCTTTGTATATCAGATGTTAGGGATTCCAGAAGATATGTATACCCCATTGTTTGTATTAGCAAGAACAATAGGATGGTTAGCACACAATATTGAAAACAAGCTGTACGATGGAAGAATCATGCGTCCGGCTACGAAATATGTAGGATCAACAAAAGAATATAAGAAGATGGAGGAGCGATAGAAATGAAAACAATTACTGTATTTAAGGGAGATGGCATAGGACCAGAAATCTGTGATGCGACTTTACAGATACTAAAAGCGGCAAAAGCACCACTTGCATTTGAGTGCTTTGAAGTAGGAGAAGCCGAATATGAGCGCAATGGAAAACTGATTCCTGATGAGGCATATGCTTCATTTGAAAAAAATCGTATTTTATTAAAAGCACCAATCACAACGCCGATTGGAAAAGGGTTTAAATCGTTGAACGTTACTTTACGTAACAAATATGATTTATATGCAAATATTCGTCCCGCAAAAAGCAATACTGCTGTAAAAACACCATTTCCAGATGTAGATATTGTCACATTCCGTGAGAATACAGAGGATTTATATGTTGGTGTAGAAGAAAAAATTGATGAAAACACTGTACATGCGACTAAAATTATCACAAGAAAAGCAAGTGAGCGTATCATTCGTGATGCATTCCAGTATGCAGTAGATCATGGACGTAAAAAGGTTACTTGTGTACATAAAGCGAATATTTTAAAAATGAGCGATGGTATGTTTTTGGATATCTTCCATGAAATCGCAAAAGAATTTCCAACGATTGCATCAGATGATAAAATCGTCGATAACGTTTGTATGCAGTTAGTTATGCGCCCTGAAACTTTTGATATCATGGTCATGCCAAATCTTTATGGGGATATCGTATCAGATTTAACAAGCGGATTGATTGGTGGATTAGGATTACTTCCTAGCTGTAATTTAGGCAGCGATTATGCAATGTTTGAAGCAGTACATGGAAGTGCGCCAGATATCGCCGGAAAGCATATCGCTAATCCTACTGCAATTCTTTGGTCAGCATGTATGATGCTGGAATACTTAGGAGAAGACGCATGTGCCGCTAACATTCGTCAGGCAGTAGATGCTGTTTTACAGGAAGCGAAAGTCTTGACACCTGATTTGCATGGAACTTCCACAACAGAAGAATACCGTGATGCAATCATTGCACATTTACAAGCATAACAAAAACAGAGCAAAATCATGCTCTGTTTTTTCTGCAATATAAAGAAAAGGTACAGGAGAATATCCTGTACCATTATTGTCGTATCTGCCCATTTCCCAAAATGATATATTTTTGGGTTGTTAAGGCTTTTAACCCCATAGGACCTCTTGCATGAAGTTTTTGGGTACTGATACCAATTTCTGCGCCAAGTCCAAATTCAAATCCATCAGAGAATCGTGTAGAAGCGTTGGCATATACGCAGGCACTGTCTACTTCTTTAATAAACTGCTGGATACTGCTGTAGTTTTCAGAAACAATGGTTTCACTGTGATGGGTACTGCAGGTGTTGATATGATCAATCGCTGTTTGTAAAGAATCAACTTTTTTCATGGATATTTCCAAATCAAGATATTCTTTGTGATAGTCATCTTCACTTGCCAATATACAAGTATCATCTAATAAGCATATATCCTGATCAGCGTGAATGATAACATTGTGCACTTTTAATGCATCAATGACTTCCTTTATAAAAGTATCAGGAATATCTTTATGGAACAAGACACTTTCACATGCATTACATACACTGGTACGACTTGTTTTCGCATTAATTATGATGGAAAGGGCATCCTCAAGCTTTGCGTCTTTGTCTACATAAACATGACAGTTTCCTGTCCCAGTTTCTAAAACAGGTACACTGGCATTTTCTACACAGGTCTTAATTAAAGAAGCACCGCCTCTTGGAATCAAAACATCTAAATAATCATTCATACGCATCAGCTGACTGCTGGTTTCTCTTGAAGTATCCTCTAATAATGTGATGATATCAGGATTCATGTTTTGTTTCTCAAGAGCATGACGCATGAGTCTTACCAACACGATATTAGATTGAAGAATATCTTTACTACCCCTTAAAATTACAGCATTTCCAGCTTTTAAACATAAAACTGCAGCATCTACCGTAACATTTGGTCTGGCTTCATAAATCATGCCGACAACACCTAAGGCAACACGCATTTTCCCTATTTGAAGACCATTTGGTGAGGTTTTCATATCTTCGATTTCACCAATAGGATCATTTAATGCTTTCACCTGACGAACACCGACAACAATCTGTGCTAAACGTTCTTTTGTTAAATGCATACGATCAATCAGGCCTTTATTCATGCCACGTTTTTCACCTTCATCCACATCTTTTTGATTAGCAACCATGATTTCATCCATATGCTGTTCAATTTCTTGCGCAATACTTTCTAATACCGCATTCTTTTGTGCAGTAGATGCTTTCATGATATCCTTGCTTGCTGTTTTTACTGCCTTACATAATTCAATGAGTTCCATATGACTCCTCCTTTACATCAAATAATGTTCCTTTATAATTGTCTTCTAATATATCGTATAAAATAGATGGCTGTTTACCATTGGCGATTATCATTGGAATGTTATGCTCACTTGCATATTGTGCCGCATGTAATTTGGTAATCATTCCACCCGTTCCAACATTGCTGGAAGCATCCTCTGCCATAGAAAGTATATGCGAATTGATACCATCTACGACGGGAATTAGTTTTGCATCATCATACTTACTGGGGTTTTTATCATATAAACCATCAATATCACTTAAAATCACAAGCAGATCTGCATGTACTAAGTACGCTGTAATCGCAGATAAAGTATCATTATCACCATAAGCAATTTCATCAAATGCAATAGAATCATTTTCATTTACGATAGGAATTACCCCATACTGAAGCAGAGTTTCCATTGTGTTGATTACATTGACACGTGGTGTTTCATTGGCAGTTATCGTTTTTGTGATCAATAACTGTGAGATCGTCTGTCCATATTGTGAGAAGAATTTATCATAGATAAACATTAATTCACATTGACCAACACTTGCTGCTGCCTGTTTTTCACGCATAAGGGAAGGGCGGGTTTTCATTTTTAATTTACTGGCACCTGCACTGACAGCACCACTACTGACAAGTACTACATCAATTCCTTTATTTTTTATATCACTTAACACCATAGCGAGCTGATCAATTTTTCTTAAATTTAATCCGTTTTCTCTCGTAATCGTGGAAGAACCTACTTTGACAACAATTCGTTTTATATCTTTCATTTCTTTCATTCTTTTACAACCCCTTTGTAAATTGTTTCTTATATTATAGACGAGTTTTTATGAACGAGCAATGATAAATTGGAAAAGGCGAAGTTTTCTATAAAATTTAGCACTAGGGTGTTGACAGTGCTAAGAAAAAGTCCTATACTATTAGCAGACTTATGAAAAGAGTGCTAACAGGAGGTAAATGAACATGGCAAGAAAAAAACAGTTTAAGGCTGAATCAAAACGTCTGTTGGATTTAATGATCAATTCTATCTATACACATAAGGAAATCTTCTTACGTGAGCTGATTTCCAATGCAAGTGATGCAATCGATAAATTATACTATAAATCACTAAGCGAGAATTTAAGTGATGTTGATCAGAATGCATTCAAGATCCACCTGGAAATCGATAAAGAAAACCGTACTTTAAGTATTAGTGATAACGGTCTTGGTATGAACAAGGAAGAATTAGAAGAAAACCTTGGTACGATCGCAAAAAGTGGTTCTTTCGCATTTAAACAGGAATTAGAAGAAAAAGATGAAAAAGAAGATGCAGTAGATATCATCGGACAGTTTGGTGTTGGTTTCTATTCCGCATTCATGGTCGCAAACCGTGTAGATGTTGTATCTAAAAAATATGGAGAAGAAACAGCATATATCTGGAGCAGTGATGCAAGTGATGGATATACAATTGAAGAAACAAGCAAAGATGATTGTGGAACAACCATTACTTTATATCTAAAAGATAACACAGATGATGAAAACTATGATGAATATTTAGCGCAGTATGAAATTGAACGTTTGATTAAGAAATACTCTGATTACATCCGTTATCCAATCGAGATGTGGGTAGAAGAACAAAAACGTATAGAACCAGAAGATGGCGAAGAACAAAAACCAGAAGATGTGAAATATGAAACAGTAAAAGAACTGAAAACATTGAACTCTATGATTCCATTATGGAAGAGAAGTAAAAATGAAATCACAAAAGAAGAATATAACGATTTCTATAAGAGTAAATTCAATGACTTCACAGACCCTCAAAAGACAATTCACTTCTCTGTAGAAGGTAATGTAAGCTTTACTTCCTTGTTATTTATCCCAGGTAAAGCACCTATGAACTATTATTCACAGGATTACAAGAAAGGTTTACAGTTATACAGCCGTGGCGTATTCATCATGGATAATGCGGATGAACTGATTCCAGAACACTTCCGTTTTGTGAAAGGTCTGGTAGATTCTCAGGATTTAAATCTGAATATTTCTCGTGAAATGCTGCAGCATGATCGTCAGTTAAAAGTAATCGCAAATCGTATCGAAAAGAAAATCAAATCTGAACTGTTATTGATGTTGAAGAATGATCGTGAAGAATATGAAAAATTCTGGAATACATTCGGTCTACAGATTAAATTCGGTGTATACAATGGCTTTGGCGCAAATAAAGAATTGTTACAGGATTTATTATTGTTCTACTCCAGCAAGGAACAAAAACTGATTACATTAGATGAATATGTTGCACGTATGGAAGAAGGACAGGAAAACATCTACTTTATGAGTGGAGAAAAGATTGAAAAAATCGATCAGATGCCTGCTGTTCAAAAGGTTAAAGACAAAGGCTATGAAATCCTGTACTTAACAGATAATGTTGATGAATTTGTTTTACAGATTTTAGGCACATTCAAAGAAAAGAACTTCAAAAATATTTCTCAGGGTGATTTAGACTTAGATAGTGAAGAAGAAAAGAAAGAATTAGAAAAGAAAGCTGAAGAAAACAAAGATATGCTGGAAGGCTTAAAAACAGCTTTAGGTGAAAAAGTAAAAGAAGTTAAGATTTCTACACGTTTGGTAGATGATCCAGTATGCTTATCAAGTGATGAAGGTATGTCATTTGAAATGGAAAAAGTATTAAGTGCTATGCCAGAAGGCAATCCTTATGGTATGAAAGCTTCACGTATCCTGGAAATCAATCCAAACCATCCAATCTTTGAAGCATTACAGAAAGTATATGCAGAAGATAAGGATGCAGTAAAAGAATATGCAGACCTGTTATTTGATCAGGCATTATTGATTGAAGGATTCCCAATTGATAATCCAGCTGAATTCTCTAAAAAGATCTGTGAATTCATGGTAAGAGCAACAAAATAATCGTTTTGCATGATGTTGAATGAAGTGGCAGAAAAAGTTTACTGTCACTTCTTTTTTTCGCTTTTCAATTGACTTTTATAGGGGATATAAATTATACTGATATCAGGGCTTTTAAAATACATAATATGGAAATCAGCAGCATTTTGTTTCATAATGTATAAAATATGAGATAGTCCTGTTTACAATAAAATTTAGGTTTATAAGGTATAAAAACGCCGTTTTCTATAAAAAAACGATATATATAAAATAGTATACATTTTTATACAGAAAGGAGAATGTGAATATGAGAGAGGAATTGTTGGAATATATATTCAAACATACTGGTGAAGATTGTTTATCTGATTTACGTATTCCAGCAATCTTTCGGATGCATATCGTATTTGTGATGAAAATTAATGATGACATGTTTCCCGTTAGTGAATGGAATCAGTTAATTGCATATATTTGTAAAGATGGTATAGAAGTTTGTTCTGTAGATGAGGCAAAAGAGAAATTATATCGATGGTCATTAGGAAGAAAGTGAGAAATCACTTTTTTTCATTTACAATTTCTAGTACAATGTATCTGTGAGGTAGATAGATATGATAAAAAATATTATTTTTGATATTGGAAATGTTTTAATGACATTTTCTCCTGTAACGTATTATAAAGAAATTTTTCATGATGAAGCTTTGACAGAAAAGGTATGTCAGGCGATATTTTCACATGATGCATGGTTAAAATATGATCAAGGCGTTTTGTTTATGAAAGACTTATATGAAATATACCATAAAGAATACCCTCAATATCAAACAGAAATTGATATTATTTTAAAAGATTGGATGAAATTAATGCAGCCAATGAAAATATCTTTTTCACTTATGCAAAGATTAAAAAAGGAAGGATACCATATTTATATCTTGTCAAATATCAGTAAAGACAGTGCAGATTATTTAAAAGCAAATCAGTCGTTCTTTGATTGGAGTGATGGCTGTGTATTATCTTATGAAGAAAAAATCGTAAAACCGGATACAAGAATCTATCAGATTTTATTAAAACGATATAACTTAAAAGCAGAGGAATGTTTGTTTATTGATGATAATGAAAAAAACATTATCGCCGCAAAAGAAATGGGAATACATGGGATTACATTAGATCATAGTGATCAAATAGAAACATATGTGAATACATATTTGGAGAAAACAACATGTTAAAAGAAAAGCAGATGGTAAAAGGTAATATTCAATTTATTGATGAAGATGGCAACGGTGTCTTTTATGCAGGAAAAGATAAAGTATTGGTTCGTCATGTATTTGAAAAGGAACAGGTACAGGCAAGGATACAAAAGCGTATTCAGAAAGGATATGTGGCAGAACTTATTCGTGTCGATCAAAAACATCCGGGAAGAATTAAACCAGCTTGTCCTATATTTGAAAAATGTGGCAGTTGTCATTTGTTACATATGGACACAAAGGCGCAAGCTGATTTTAAGAAGAATCAATTGATTAAGTTGTGTAAAGATGCAAAACTGCCTTTACAAGTTAAAGATATTCTAACAATGAAGGAACCATATCATTATCGTAATAAGATGATTATAGGATTTCAGAAAGATAGAAACAGACATATTCAAGCAGGGTTTTATGAAGAATTTTCGCATAAGATCATTCCTTATAAACGATGTTTGTTGCATCCGGAAATCTGTGATGAAATCATTGAAGAAATCGTATCCTTGATGGAAAAACTTCGCATTGAACCATATGAAGAAGATAAAAGGCGTGGCTTACTTCGTCATGTATTATTACGTTATGGGAAACAAAGTGGTGAAATCATGGTGGTATTGGTAATCAATCAAAATGTGTTCCCCGCAAGAAAGAACTTTGTGAATGCGTTGCTACAGAAGTTTCCTAATATCACAACGATTGTACAAAATGTAAATACACGGAAAACAAGTGTTGTATTAGGTGATCAGGAGCGTGTACTGTATGGAAAAGGATATATTGAAGATACACTATGTGGTTTAAAATATCGTATTTCTTCTAAGTCGTTTTATCAAATCAACCATGAACAAACACAGGTGTTATATCAAACAGGCATTGATCTACTTGATTTAAAAGGAAATGAAAAGGTTTTGGATGCATATTGTGGCATTGGAACGATTGGTATGAGTATGGCACATAAAGTGAAACAAGTCATTGGTGTAGAAATCAATAAGGATGCAGTGAATGATGCCATTGTGAATGCAAAAATTAATGATGTAAAGAATATTCGATTTATCTGTGATGATGCATCTACCTATATGAAAAAAGCACAACAGCGTAAAGAACGTTTTGATGTTGTGATTATGGATCCGCCAAGAAGTGGAAGCAATGAACAGTTTCTGTCTGCATTAGTGAATATGAAACCAAAACAGATCTTATATATTTCATGTAATCCGATCACACAGGTTAGGGATATGCTGTATTTGAAGCGTTTTGGCTATGTTGGAGATATGATGCAGGGAGTAGATATGTTTCCGAATACGAATCATGTGGAGACGATAGTACTTTTATCTAAGAAGTCATGAGATAGTACGATTAATGTGAATAGCGTGACAGTTGATAGATAAAAATTCAATAGTGAAAGGTAATATACGGGATGTAGTAATGCTAAATTTATCATTAGTACATGCCAATTTATAAAGTTATAATGCAGGTTTGATGATCAAAGAAAGATGCATAAAGAGTAAATGGGATTACTGTGGCAACTGACGGTACAGCCGTTATAGACGTTGGAGGCAACGAATTAAAAATGATACAAAAGTGATAAAAGAAAAATATATGAGGAGAATATTGATATGAAGAATAAACGAAAGTTTTCTATTTTTATAAGTTCTACCTATGAAGACCTTAAAGAAGAAAGACAGTCATTGATAGGCGTAGCACTTGAGAATAATTTCATTCCTGTAGGAATGGAGCAATTTCATGCTGCCCCTACAAGTCAATGGAATGTCATAACGAAGATGATTGATGAGTGTGATTTTTACCTTCTTGTTATTGGAGGACGGTATGGATCAATTGATGAAGAAACCGGTATAAGTTACACAGAGAAAGAATACAATTACGCAAAAACTAAGGGACTACCTGTGCTCGTTTTGATTAAGCAATCTTCAGCTATTGCTGAAAGTGAAAAGGATACTGGAGACGGCAAATATGATAAAATGAAAAAACTTGATGATTTTAGAGAAAGGGTTAAGAATGATAAGAATACTGTTGATTTTTTCACAGATATAAACAGTTTAAAGTATGTGGCATCACCGACATTTAGGAATGCCATTAATTATGTTGATGATAATGCTGGATGGATTCGATATCGAGATATAGTAGATGTAATCAACGAAGATGCAAAAGGACTGTTAGAGAGTAACCAGTTCCCCTTGAAGAAAATTCCCACAATGTTTCAAAACATGGGAAATCAAGAAAAAGATAAAACAGTTATAGGTCAAGATGATGTTGGTAACATTTCTGTGGAATCAGCTTTTCTGTTAGTGTATGCAGCTGATGGTGACGGTCAAATCATGAAGATACAGATACTTAGTGCACCTACTCAGATTTTTGTATCGGGTAAGCAGTTTATGGCTGAAAACTCAAAAAGAGAATCAGCAAGGTGGATAGAGGCGTTAGACCATCTTATTGAGTGGGGATGGGTTAAAGATGTAGGATATAAAGGTGAAATATTTGAATTAACAGGAACCGGTTACAGAAAAGCAGATTTCTTGAAGGATAGAATGGAAATTGATACTTCAAAAGATCCGCTAGATGAGTTAAAAGAGTATGAAAGAATGTAGCAAATCAGTAGAAGATTATAATACCATTGAGATAATGAACACCTATGTAGAAATCCTTGGTTTAGGCGCTTTTTTCAAGCATATAGTGTTCCCTAGTGATGGTGAAAAATGCAGAATTATGGTGATAAAAGATTACACCAATGTTTCTGTGGTGGTTGATATAGAGTATGGAGATACAACAGAATAGGATTTAAAAAAAGAGGTGTTAAAATGGTAAATTTAAAAGAAGAAATTCAGGATTTGATTTCTCTTAAACAAGAAGGTGCATATTGGGATTTTAAAAAAGAATGGTATGATGAAAGACATAAACAAGATTTGCTTCATGATATTATATGCATGTCAAATAACTTAGCTAATAGAGATGCGTTTATAATAATCGGTGTTGATGAAGAAAACAATTATGAGATATTAGATATGAAATCTAATTCGAATAGGAAGAATACACAAAAAGTGGTTGATTTTCTAAAAGATAAAAAGTTTGCAGGTGATGTTAGACCAACTGTAGTAGTTGAAACGATTGAAATACAAAAAAATCACATAGATATCATAGTCGTAAAAAATAGTATGAATACACCATTTTATCTAAAAGAAAAATATTTAGGCGTTTGTGCTAATCAAATATATACTAGAATTCAAGATACAAATACACCAATAAATACTTCAGCTGATATAGATAAGGTAGAATGGTTATGGAAGAAACGATTGGGACTAATTCAATCTCCCCTTGATCGTATTGAAACTTTCTTTCAAAATCCTAATGATTGGGAAAATAGTCCACATGGTGAAATGCAGAAATATTATAAGTTCTTTCCAGAATATACATTGCAATATGATTATGCTGAAGATGGACGAGATGGATATGAGTATTATTTATTTTCTTAAACTGATACTACTCCTCGATGGATGGATATTAAAATATTTTATCATCAAACTTTGATGGTAGATGTTGGTGGTATTTTATTGGATGGTGGAAGATATATGGCTGTATGTCCTGAAACTAGTGGTATTAGTTTAGATAACTGGTCAAAATGGGATATTTCCTATAAATATATGACAAAGGATTCTTTTCTATATAAATTGAATGAATTCCTTTATCGGCATGAATTTTCTGATGAAGCTAGATATTCCCATGACCGTTATTTTGAAGTGATTTTATTGTTTGATAGTGAGCAAGAAAGATTATCGTTTAAAAACTATGTCATTGAACATTGGGATGAACGTGAGGAATATTTAAAACAGATTTTTTGTCCGCATATACCTCAACTTGAAGGATATGTGAAAGATACATTTAAAAAAGATTATGAAAATGCATTAATATTAAAGTTAATGTTAAAAAAGTTTCGAAAAAATTAGTTTTAGATGATTTTAATTGATAACCTTAAAACAGTAAAGATTTTGATAAAGTTATGTTATTTACATACACGAGTCTTTAAAAATCAATGATTAAAAGTTTAAATGTTTTGAAGAGGTGAGGATATGAGCATTGAGAAGGAAATCGAGAGAGCTGTAAAGAAAATTAGTTCTTTAGATACAGAATCAAATAAAAATGATGTAGAGCTTGAAACTATAATAAAAAATGTAGTGGAAACAGTTAAGAAACAAGAATATGATTTTTCTAATACTATTACAATGACATTGAAACAAGATGGAAAAAAAAGATATGTTAAGCAATATAGTGATTTATACAGTACTGAAAATATTTTAAGTCAAAGCATTAAACAAATTCTTGATAGATCATTTAAGGTAAGATACTCAAATCGAAATAAAACAACTAAAAAATTATTCAATATTATATTAGCAATTAAACAGATGTCTGATTTTACTATAATCAAGTTTGATTTTAAAGATTATTTTAATTCAGTTTCGGCTATTTATGCATTTGAAAAATATATTAAATCAAATATTTTAGATCGTGCCGAACAAAATTTAATTGCAGATTATGTTTATCAAACAAAATATGCATATGCTGGATTAAGAACTTCAAATTCTATTTCTGAGATTATAGCAAATCAATTTGATAAATTAGTAAAAGAAACCTTTTTAGATAAAGGTATTGTGTTTTATGAAAGATATATAGATGATAGTATTCTTATCCTAAATGAGTATATTGATCAAACTGATGTTAAAGAAATTTTGAACAATATTATTAAAAATATTTATCATGATAAAGAATTTTTATTAGATAATAAATGTAAAACGAAATTTAATAAGAATAAATTCTGCTATATATCTAGAAGATTTTTAAATTCTGTTTCTAGTTCATTAGATTTTTTGGGGTATAAGTTTGATTTTTCTATTGTAAATAAAAAAGTTGAAGTAAAGTATGGAATAACTGCTCAAAAACAGAAGAAATATAATAGAAAAATAGACCAATTTATTAAATGTTATATTACACCAGGAACATCTGATTATGATAATTTAGAATTATTAAGACATAGAATTCGGGCGTTTACTTGCAGAGAAGTATATCTTGGTAAAAAGTATAATTCAAATGTTTGGAAGGTAAAGGGATTTATATCTAATTATGGAGAGTTGAGATATTTTCTAGATTCAGATTTAATCGAGGATACTACAATGGATTTTTTAAAAAATATGATTATTAATGCATTTGATCGAAATGGAGTTTCTAAACCGAATTTTCTTAATACTAATGGATATAATTTGTTTGATAGTATGAAAACTAATAAAACAATATTGTTAGTTGAACATATTGGATATGATTACAATTCACTTGTGAATTTGTGTAGAAAGGTTGGAATCAGTAATATTGATAACTTAGGTCATCATAGAGGATATGGAACTCTAGTAAGAGATTATTTAATTAAGATTAAAGTTGGATATTAATATACAAAACGGCAAAGTTACCTTTTGATGGTTTCTTTGCCGCTTTGGAACATTTGCCGTAGCTATGTTCTTAACACTATATAATTTTACCAGTGTTGATAAGTTATTGTATAGTGCCGATGATGTGTGTACATTTTAATGTACTACAAACATAATGTTCGCATTTTTATAATAAGAGAAAAGGAGGAATTTGTCAATGTCATGGAATGGACTAGAAAGAAATCGATTAGATTTTATTTTAACCGATTTACTTCCTGTTGAACTATCAGAACTTTTTTCATTTTCACAGTTTTATTCGTTTCTGTTGGAAAAAGAACAACAGAAAACTATCGCGTATCTTATTGAACAATTAAAAATAAATAAGCATAAAGATAGGAAAATGTTTGAAAGTAATTGGAGTACTAAGCCTTTAAAATATAAGGTATTAAAAGGAGACAATTCTATGCGTGAAATGAGCTTATTACAACCATTTTCTGCAATTAACTTATACTTATTTATGGAATGTTATCAAAAAGATATTATTAGTTTTTTTGAGGATAATCATATTTTTTCAATTCGTTATCATAAAAAAAGTACAGATTTATATTATAAATCAAAAATCAACAAGGCTGTACATTATTTTGATGCTATTTCTACACGAAATGGGAAAGGTGTAATTCAACAAATTGGAAATTATATGAAAATTATACCTTTTCAGTCAATTAATTCATTTACTGGTTCTAGAGTTTGGCGTATGTCTAATTTTAAATACAATTTATATGCTAAAATAGACTATAAAGCTTGTTTTGATAGTATATATACACATGCATATACATGGATTATTGAAAGAAATGTAGTTGATGCAAAAAAAGCATCTAATTCCCATTTGTTTATTACGATTGATAGAATACTTCAAAATATAAATGGACGTTCTTCAAATGGGATAGTTGTAGGTCCAGAATTTTCCAGAATGATTGCAGAGATTCTTTTACAGCAAATTGATAATGAAGTTGCTCTATCCTTATCTAATGAGGGTATTATTTATGAACATGATTATGTTATTTTCAGATATGTAGATGATATTTTTTTGTTTGCAAATGAACAAAGAGTAATTGATACGATTATAGATAAATATAAAGATGTTAGCGGAAAGTATCTATTAAGATTGAATGACGCAAAATTAGTTAAAGAGATGACACCATGGTTGCCTAAAGAATGGTTAGAAAAGACTAGGACATTATCGGATATAATAAGTAATTTCTTTTATCAAGGAAAAAAGTCAGAATATGATTCTCTTCCAGATGAACGAAAATTTCTAGTTAAAACGGATTTTATTTCTGTTGATAGAATAAAAGATGAAATTGCAATCATAATGAAAAAATATAAAGAAGATAGGAGAACTATTGTATCGTACTTATTATCTACTTTTTTGAATAATATTAGTAAGAAAAAAGATGGTTATCAACTGTTTGGTGAGCAAAGGATTGGAAAAGCACTATTATTAATCGATTTTGTATTATATATTTATGCATTTTATCCTTCTTTTGACCAATCAAGAAAAGTTATTTCAATAATTTCATATATTAATAGCGAACTTGATTTTAAAGGAAATGTAATACATAAAGTTAAATTAAAACGAGCAATAGTTCGATATTCTTTTATATTTCAATCTGGAAATTTATTTGATTTATGTGACTGGTTTCCATTTTTATTAGAATATGGAATTTCACTTGATACAATTACAGAGAATGAAATTATCAAGAAAGCGAAAATCCATAATGATCCAATTATATGGGCAAATTTATTACTGTATTCTAAGTATAACGAAGTGTTTTTTACAGACATGTTAAGTAATTTAGAAATAATTGTACAAAAGCAAATCGATAAAATAACGGATGAAGAACCTATGATGCAAGTTGAATTTTGGTATATATTGATTTTTCACAATTGCCCTTTTTTATCAGCGGGAATAAGACAGAAAATGTTTGATATAATTGAAAAGATTAAAGTAGAGGCTACTAATAAAGGGAATAAATATCCATCGACATATGTCGAAATATTAGTGTGTGATTTTTTGCAAAGACATTCACCTGCTGGTAATAAGCCTGAAGAAAGTCTTTTCAATTGGAAAGGTATAAAAAACTTTAGTGATTTAGTAACGTACAGAACTTATCAAAGAACTATTTTCAAACGATATGGTAAGAAAGTTTCTGGTTTATATGTAAGTGTAGAATAAAAAAATTCTCTTCAACAAGGGGTTACTGCACCCAATTCATAGCAGTTACGAACATGCGAGTCATGTTGAGTGCGTAGTATTGATGTCAAGAGTAGGAAAGTAAAGTGTAAAAACAGCGTGAAAACAAGGGATTTCCGTGATTTGAGGTTCGACAGCCTGTCGGGATTTCTGTCATGATTTTTTCTTTCAAGAAACATATCCACTGTTTTTTTCTATAAGGTTGAGTTGACAGGATGAAAACAGGGGGAGGTTGTGGAGATAGGATTGTTATGAGGGTAGGTTGAGTGGATAAGATGGTTGCAATTTGGCTAATCAACATAAACCAAAAACAAGGCTATGATAAGTAGACGATAAAGAAGGGGTGATACTTTATGTCGGATAATAAAAGAGTGCATTTTATTCCACCCATACCAAAACGTGAAAAGCGTGTTGGTATTTATTGCCGTGTCAGCACGAACAGTGTGGAGCAATTGCAAAGCTTAACGGCACAGGTATCGCATTTAACCAGAATAACAGCGGCAACACCTCAGTGGCTCTTAGCAGATGTCTATATGGATATCTCAACTAGTAAAACGGGTTCGTCCAGAAAAGAATTTAATCGAATGCTGGAAGATTGCCAATCTCGAAAACTGGATATTGTCATAACAAAAAACATAAGTCGATTTGGGAGAGACACGGTTGAAACGTTCGATGCGTTGAATCAGCTAAAAACACTTGGGATTCGTGTAATATTTGAACAGGAAGAATTAGACACTGCGAATACAGACAGTGATTTGATTATTTCTGTGATTGAATCCGTGGCACAGGCAGAAAATGAATCCCGCAGTGAAAATATAAAATGGGGAATCAAGAATCGTGCTGCGTCTGGAAAATCAAAATTGTACGATAGAAAATGCTATGGATACAAGCACGATGCGGCAGGTCGATTAATAATTGATGAGGAAACAGCAAAGAATGTAAAGCTCATATTCGATTTGTATCTAAATGGACAAAGTGTTATAGGGATTATTACAGAGTTGGAACGAAGAAAGATTCCAACACCAACCGGAAAAGAAAAATGGTGCAAAAGAACAATTGATGTTATGCTGAGTAATGAAAAGTATACAGGTGATGTTATGCTTTTGAAATCAGGAAAAAGTGAAGTTCAGTACCTGTCTTCAGATAACAATCCTGCAGTAATCTCGAAAAAAATCTTTGAAGCGGTGCAGGCTGAGAAGAAACGTAGAAGCAATGTTGTAAAAAATGAGAGTGGTAGTAATAGAAAAAATAGCAAATATAGTTCGAAGAAAAGGTGAGGTATATTTAATTTTCTATATTAGGCACATCAAGAATAATGAATTGAGTAAAAAAGATGAGACATATATGGAACCTTATACAATATATAGCACATAAAATTTATAAATTTGAAGGACTCAAAAGAAAAAAGGAGGATACAATCATGTCTGACTTGGCATATAGTAAATATTCTTATGCATGTGAAGCATTAAATATTGATGTTTATTTTAAATTTAATAATTCTGTTATATTTAATACAGAAAAAGAAATTATTACGCATGACGGTGTATCTACAAAAAAATGCAGAGAGGTAGTAGTAATTACTGAATGCAGCGTTGAACAATATAATGGCCCAATGGAAGTAAGTAGATATTGCAGGGGTCAAATATTAATAATACAAGGGATTCTCTCTTTTTTTACAGGTTTTCCGTTAACAGTGTATAATGTTGATAATTCATCGGCAGGACTTACCCCAATACAATATCATCAGCAAGAGACCCACTTAAGAATAGATGATCTTGAGTTTACATCAGATTTAATAAAAATGCTTGAGCGAATTAATGAGGAACCAAAACTTATTGTAACACTTTTAGACAGATGGAGAAAAGCTATATATATGAAAAGTGAAAGTTGCGATGCTGATTTATATTATGATGAGGCTACGTTAAATTTTTTTCATATACTTGAGTTGTTTGGAGAATGCAATGCAAAAGAATTAAAAGATAAGTTAGAAAAAATATAGAAAATATGTTGGAGAAACATTTCAAGCTATTCTATTTTAATGAAATGCAAGTAAAACAGATGGTAAGTCAAAATAAAAAAGCAATTAATAGCATTTTAATAGGTGATTATTTAAATTTATCCATTAAAATAAAATATTTTTTAGAAAAGTATGGTATGCTAGATGATAATGTTTCTTTTTTTGTGGATAATATGATAAAAATCAGAAATGCAATTGCTCATGGGAGAATTACTTATCAGGATAAATTTATTTGGCCGTTACCGCCATTCTTTAATCTGGCGAAAGATTCATATGAAAATATTGAGTTTCTTTTCTTTATGACGGCAAATATGATCTCAAAATATGTGGGAATAAACTGTTGGGAAAATGAATGGGAGGAGGCAAAAGTATATTTACTACCACCTAAAGATATTATTGAAAACTTTATCAATGATAAATTGGAAATTGAAAATTTTAAAAGTACAATGCTGTTTGATGGAAATGAATATAACATAACATGGAGAACCATTTTTAATCATTATATAAAGAGCCCTAAAAAAGCGTTTTTGGAAAAAATGGAAATAAAATTAAAAAAATATTTTGTAGAATTACATATAAATGAAGAACAGGCACCGGATATTTTTAACATCTCATTACTATTTGCGGATTCTGCTGATAGTAGTATCAGAGATAAGGCAGTTGACAATATTAAAATTATTATAATGAATAAATGGTATGGGTGGTCAAACTTTAAAGATGCATATTCATATTTAGACTTCTATAATGTTAAAATAAAATGGTACAAAGAATTTTTGGATAGTATAGAATATTTGAATTTATCAAAATAGCCTAAGCAAAATAACATAGTTGCGGTGACATCGTGGATGTAAAAAACTTGAAAATATGGGCTTTAGGCGCTTTGGACTTATTTTCTAAATAGCCTAAGTTTCACATGTGGAGACGATAGTGTTGATGTCAAGAAAAAATAAGTAGGATTCACTGAAACTAAATATCAGCGTGTCGGTGGTCTTGAAGATCATAAAGGTGATATACGAATCAAATAATCACTTGTCACCGATTAATGACCTGCTGCAAGAACTGCAGAAGGAACTACTCAAGAAAGCACACAATAATCAGAAGTATGATGAGTTTGTAAAGGAAATCTACGAGCTGCTTGAAGAAAAACAAAGGGTGATTATAAGCAAGTTTTATGAGATTTATTTTAGTTCCCAATCATCTGGAACATGTTCGTGTCCCCAGGCACATAATGCATCAAGGATTGGCATCAGTGATATTCCAAGTTCTGTAAGAGAATATTCAACTTTTGGTGGTATTTGTGGATATTCATTGCGAAAAATGACACCATCAGCTTCTAATTCCTTTAGTTGATTACTTAACATTTTGTAAGAAACATTACCTAATCTGCGTTTCAATTCATTATATCGTAGGATATCTTCATGCAAAATCCAAAATAGGATATGCATTTTCCATTTGCCATTTATGAGAGAAATGGCATAACCAAAGGGTCTGATGTCTATAGGGTTATCTTTATTATTAGATTTCATTTTACACTCTCCTTTTAGTAAGTATCTAACTAAAAAGTGCATACTTACTTTAGTATGAATATTATTGTAAAATTTCAATAGGAATTTGTCAATGAATCAGGAGGATAACGAGAAGAAAGTAATGATAGTAAATGGAAGTAGCCATACAAATGGAACAACAATGGTAGCAATAGAAGAAATGATCAAAGTATTTGATGCAGAAAAAATAGAAACCGAGGTTGTTCAACTTGGAGGAAAGCCGATAGCAGACTGCCTTCAGTGCAATGTGTGCCAGAAGACAGGTGAATGTGTTTTCAAGGATGATGGTGTCAATGAATTTGTAAAAAAGGCAGAGGATGCAGACGGATTTGTGTTTGCGACACCTGTATATTTTGCTCATCCAAGCGGACGAATTTTCTCCTTCTTAGATCGAGTATTTTACAGTGCAGGTTCAGAAGAAATCTATAAAGCATTTCAATTTAAGCCAGGGGCAGCTATTGCAGTTGCCAGAAGAGGTGGATGTTCAGCAACAATTGATGCTTTAAACAAGTATTTTGGAATTGCACAAATACCAATAGCAAGTTCTACTTATTGGAATATGACGCATGGACTTACTGCTGATGAAGCATTTAAGGATGAAGAAGGTATGCAGACAATGAGCAATCTTGCCAGAAATATGGTATGGATGATGCGTTGTTTTGAACTAGGCAAGAAGAATGGTGTACCTTACCCACAGACTGCTACAGAGGCATGTACAAATTTCATCAGGAGAGATGATGGTCAAAGATAAAAACGGACGATAAAACAAATCTATTAAAATTTGTATTAGTGTAAAGATCAGTGAGTAAAATTGCTGGTCTTTTCTGTTAGATTGAAATTGAGAATTACACCAATTTGTGTTAAAATATTTATTAGCTTTATGGCTTATTTTGATATGGTCGTTTGTACGTACGGAATGGATAGCAGGCATAATTTAGTGGGTGACCTAATGTATGTAGTTGATTGACCACAAAAATAGGAAATACGTAACATTGATTCAATTTGGCAAGTTGTAAATGAGGAATTTGCAAATTAAGAAAATTGAAAAGAAGCATTAGAAATTAGAAAATTTATATAGAGAAAAGTATGAGAGATGATTTTTCGCAAGCTATAAAGGATTTATTGGCAAATAGAGTGGGATGGAAATGCAGTAATCCCAATTGCAGAAAAGCGAAATGTGGAGCTGGAACAGAAAAAACGGATATTGTAAACATAGGAGTCGCATCTCATATTGCTGCCGCGTCTGAAGGCGGGTCCGAGATACGATGAAAATATGATAGCGCAGGAAAGGAAGTTTCCTGAAAACGAAATATGGTTATGCCAGTCTTGTTCTAAATTGATAGATTCTGATGTAAAAAGATATAATGTTGATAAGTTGAAATAATGGAAAGAATTTTCGGAACAGATGGCGATTTTAGATTTGGAAGAGGCTGTAGTAGGAAAAACGGATGAAGATAAAGAAATGATAAAATTCTTTAAACAATGTTTTGATAGGGCGCTTTTCATGATAGAATATGTCAAGAAGGAAAATGGAAGATTTTGATAAAGCTATGGAGAGGATGAAGTGATGTACTGCTTTTATGACAGAGAATTAGGGATGTGGTTTGATTCTACACGGGAAGAGATTCTGAAAATAATATCTTCAATTTGTGAAGATATAGGAGTACAGGGATTACAATTTCACAGAAAGCCATATAAATGGTAACTAATTATGATGGGGATAGAAAGGATTGTTTCAGGCAGTATCGAGTTTTTTTTCGTAAAAGGTGCATTGTATCAAAGACAATACTCCTTAAGAAGCTGCCTGTGAAAGGGAGATATCTTGCCTTATATAGAAAACCATAGGATAGTATTAATTAAGCAAATAATTATAATTTAGGAGGTGATGGCACTATGGCAGAGAGCCAAAACATAGAATGGAAAGAGTCGTGGCGTGACGAATATCTGAAATGGATATGCGGATTTGCCAATGCGCAGGGTGGCAAAATATATATTGGCACACGGGATGATGGCACAATTATTGGAGTGAAAAATTCCAAAAAGCTGTTGGAGGATATCCCCAACAAGATTCAGAATAAATTAGGAATTGTGGCAGATGTAAACCTGCTTACCAAGGATGGCTTGGATTACATTGAAATTGTAGTTAGCCCATGGTCGTTTCCTGTGAATTACGATGGTGAGTATCATTATCGCAGTGGCAACACAAAACAGCTGCTTCGTGGCAATGCTCTGACCAATTTTCTGATGGCAAAGACTGGACTGAAATGGGATGCCGCCACGATTTCAAATATCGGGATTGATGATTTGGATAAGGAGAGCTTTGATATTTTCCGAAGAGAAGCTTTACGCAGTGGTCGTATGTCCAAAGAGGACTTGGATATTCCAAATGCAGGACTGTTGGAGAAGCTAGATTTGGTGGCAGATGGCAAGCTCAAGCGTGCTGGAGCTTTATGCTTTTACCGGGAACCAGAGAAAGTCATCGGAGGCTGCTATGTAAAAATCGGTAAATTTGAAGGCAGTGAACTGCTGTATCAAGATGAGGTACATGGTTCTTTACTTATTATGGCGGATAGAGTGATTGACCTGATTTATCTGAAGTACCTGAAAGCTGCCATTTCCTATCATAAAGAAACACGGGTGGAAACCTACCCATTTGCCCGTGATGCTGTACGTGAAGCAGTTTTTAACGCTCTTATACATTGCAATTGGGCTGACAATGTTCCCGGTGCAGATACGAATTGAAGATGATGCAATGTTCATCAGTAATTGCAGTATGCTGCCATTTGGTTGGACAGCAGAGAGGCTTTTAGAAGCCCATGCCTCAAAGCCTTACAATCCGGATATTGCAAGGGTGTTCTATCGTGCCGGATATATTAAAAGCTGGGGACGTGGTATTCAAAAAATCATTGATGCCTGCAAAAACCTTGGTGCGGACGAGCCGGAGTACATTGTTAGTGGCGGAGATATTATGATCAAGTTTATTGCACTCCAAAGCGCCAAAGTGATTGATTCAAAAGCGCCAAAGGGTCACGATGAACCTTTGAAGGAACCTATGGAGGAACCTTTAGAAGAAAAGATTCTTCAGGTTTTGCGGAATACACCAAATTGCACATATGATGAGCTGACTGAAGCACTTGGAGTATCACGCAGCACGGTAAAAAGGTCAATCAAGCTGCTTTCTGAGCATGACAAAATCGAGTGTAAAGGCGGTAAGAGATACGGATATTGGGAAGATCATGAAGAATAAGCGGAAGTTTCAGTTGTAAAGAAATACTTAATAACTAATGTTGGAGAACTAATAAAGTGATTATTGCAGATTTTGCAATAACCACTTGCTATTTCTAATCCTTATGAAACAAGAGGTATTTTAATTGGAAATTATTCTTCCAATCAAGCAATAGATAATTTTGCAAATAATACCACCACCTAAAAATTCTAGATATGCAAAGTGTACTTTTTATAGGGGTGTAGATGGGTTGAAAAGAATATTAGACTTGGCATGGAATCAAGGCCAGTATTATTTAGGAGAGTGGCACTATCATCCAAATTCATCATCGGCACTAAGTAATATAGATAAAAGTACCTCGACCAGAGGACAAAGGCAGCACAGATTTCACAATTTGAGCTTGAGCTTGCTAAGACAGGTGGAAACTGGAAGATTGTAGGATAATATGAAAAAAGACGTGTCGTATATTTCTGGTTCTTTCTTGTTTTATGGTAAATTAGGAAAAGAGATTTCAAAAATGATTATAACCATTAATCATCTAGAAATCTCTTTTTTTCAAACTACCCATTAACGAGTAAGAACCATATTTCTAGGATGAGTTTTTTCTTATTGAAGTATAAAATAACAACGTCTATAATTAGTGGTAGGGATGGAGGGATAGAATGTTTAGAATTGGTGAGTTTTCAAAATTAACGCAAGTATCTGTTCGCATGTTACGATATTATGATGAAACAGGTCTGTTAAAACCTGCTGAAATTGACACTTGGACAGGATACCGTATGTACTCTGTTGAACAAATTCCAACTTTAAACAAAATCATATATCTACGTGATAGTGGATTTAATGTATCTGAGATAGCCATCGCACTGAGTTGTGATGATAATACTTTAACAATTGAACTGCTTGAGAAAAAACAACGTGAAATAAAAAAGAATATGCAACTAGAACAAGAAAAGTTAATGAAAATCGAAACAGCAAAACAAGAACTATTGAACGGAAAAAATGAGATACATTATAATGTTTCTATTAAGTCTATTCCCAGTTATTACGTTTTGTCACTTAGAAAAGTAATACCTAATTATTATGCAGAGGGTGAATTGTGGAAAGAATTATCTGATTTTGCTAAAGAAAGAAACATTGACCTTTCAGAAGATACATTCTCCATTTACTATGATGAGGATTATCGAGAAAAAAATGTAGATGTTGAATTATGTGCAAAGGTAAATAAGTCTGGACAAGATATAGGTGGCTTTAAGTTCTATTATACGAACCCCGTTCCTATCATGGCTTGCACTATGGTTTACGGTGATTTCTCCAATATATCTATTGCATATAATGTTTTTGCCAAATGGCTTCAAAAAAACAGTCAGTACATGATGTATGGTGAAAACAGACAAATCGTACACCGTGGTCCATGGAATGAAAAAGATCCACAAAAATATCTAACTGAAATTCAAATACCATTGAAAGAAATGGAAAAAACGTCTTGTGATAATTAGCAAGATGTTTTTTATTGACTCTCACATGGTGTGAGGGTTTATCGTTAGATTACAGATAAATAGAAGGAGGAAAAAATATGACGACATATAAAGTAAATTCAATTGGAGTTATCTGTAACAACGAGGAGAGAGTGTTTATTAAACTTGAGCCGCAATTTATACCAGCTTTAAAAGCACTTGAGGGTTTTAGCCATATCAATGTATTTTGGTGGTTCAGTGATTTTGATAGTGAGCAATTTAGGTCTACATTAGTAACAGATCAGCCTTATAAAAATGCTCCCGAACAAATGGGTATTTTTGCTACGAGGTCACCAATACGACCAAACCCTATTGCATTAACGGTAGTAGAAGTTATTAAAATTGATTATCAAAATGGTATCATACAAATTGGATATATTGATGCTAATGATAACACTCCATTACTTGATATTAAACCTTACACGCCTAGTCTGGATAGAGTTGAAGTGCCTGTTGTGCCAGAGTGGTGTAATCATTGGCCGAAAAGCTTAGAACAATCCGCTTCCTTTGCGTGGAAAAATGAATTTAATTTTTAGGAGTGAAGAATGATGAGTTTACAGGATTTTGTATATGAAAAACCAATGATTGATACAGAACATCTTACGTTAAGAGTCTTAACTCCAAATGATATTGAAGATTTAAAAGAATGGATTAGTGATTTATCAATATATAAATATTGGGGAAAACAACCCTCTAAGGGTGAAAAAAAGCCAGAGCTATTATTTGAAAAACAAGAAAAACCAACGAAAAGTTTTCATTGGGGTATCGTACACAAAAATGATAATAAAGTAATTGGTGAAATGTGGGTTTATCTTATTGAAAATAATAGGATGGCAAAAGTTGCCTTTCGCCTTTCCCCTGCTTATCAAGGAAATGGTTTTATGGCAGAAGCACTAACAGGTGTTGTCCAATTCTGTTTTAAAAACACAGAATTACAACGGTTGTGGAGTGATGTGCATATATTAAATCATGCATCTTACAAAACAATGGAAAAAGTCGGATTCATAAGAGAGGGACATATTAGGCAGGGGAAGATGGTGAATACCTACTGCGATTATTATTTATATGGATTACTTAAAAGTGATGTAATGCCTATGCAATAATATACTAGACTATGAACACCTTTTTAAGCCAACAGTTTATGTACATCTGTTGGCTTATTTTTGCTTCATGCTACATATTTATATTTTTCAATCATGGAGGATTTAGTTTTCCCCCCTTCTTTAGACTTAACAATATCATTAGCAACAATCTCCATAATTACCATATCTTTGTTGGAGAATGTTTCAAGTTATTTCTCTAGCTGCCTGCGTCTTGTGCTTTTTGATTGACTGATGGCAGGCAGGAAAAATTCATCTTAAATCAAGAAGTGTTGACTTAAGGTATTATAATTGAATAGACTTTATAAAACTAAATATAAGAGATATTTATAAATTTAGTTAATATTACTACGAAGACTATACATCACATTTTTAAAGCAGTATAATTGAATCATTAAATATGAGAGGGAGGATATAGTTAAGTGGAAAAGCAATGTAAAACATGTGAGTTTAATTTTAATGGTACTTGTGCAGAATATAATTCTTTATACGGATATGGCAACAAAATAATAGACAACACAACATACTGCGACAGTTGGGCGGCTGGATTAGAATATTTTACAGATATGATGGAAAATGCACCCCGCTTTCTTCTAGAGAAATATAATGAATTTAAAATTTCTTATGAAGATCTGTTAAAATTTTACGACGATTATAAGTGTGGGAAAAGTATTCCTATTGATTTTTTTGATGCAGTAAAAGTTGTATATGGTTTAAGCATAGTTGATATAGCTGTATTACTAGATGTCTCATTTGGTGTTGTATATCGAGCGAAAACACGAGGAATACCAGAAAAACGCAGAAAACAATTTGCGAAGGTACTATGCATAAATACAGAACTTTTGGATTTGAAGGATACATCAAGTTTGGGTGAATTATCAAAATCTCGTGATATTTTCTATAGCCAACCTAATATAATGAGTCAAATTCTAGCAATGCCTGTATGGAAGAAAGAACTGGCAAGTGCCATTAGTTCCACATATTTACACTGTCCGATTCATTTAGCAAAAGAATTTGCTCGTATTGATAAATTTAATTGGGCAAATAATATGAAGTTAGATGAGTTAACAGAGGTGGAAAAAGAATTGATTAATTTCATGAAAAAGAAAAAGTTTGATGATAAAAAATTCGTAGGTATTGAATATAGCTTAGATATTGCTTGTAAGCCGCATTGCTGTTTAAAATTCAATTCGGTTGATAAAATAAATGATAATAATCAATAGGAATAGCCACCTGTAACATTATAATTGATAAGGTCAGCTAAAGTAGTGATGATAGCAACATGACATTATCAGGATTATGACATCAATTTGGAGAAAAAATTATAAAATCAAGAAGTGTAGTATTCATGATATAATTCAAAAGGGAGTGATAAAATAGCTGAGCAGGAACAAATCTTTTTAGCAATTCTTGATGATATTGAAGAAGCATTAGCTTGTAAATGCTATTATGTTACTTAAGTACAAGCACTTACCATTCCAAATATATGTGGAAGAGCTAAATATCCTTTATGTACATCATCAAAATTCCGTTATATTGCAAGGTACAGTGATCCTAAGCTACAAACAAAACAAACAGACCTTGTGAGATACCATGTAAAAGTTATGATAAAAAGCATATGGCCTTCATAAACGGAAAAGTGATTTATGATTTCTCTGCTCTTTTGTTTATTCAGGAAATCTAGGTTTAGCAGAAGGTAGAATACAACGTTTTTCAATTTTGGTAGGGGTTGGTGATTGGTGTGATTCTGGTAGTACAACTTCTTATGAGATACATTTGAAAAATCTTTGTGAGAAACTGATATGTACTGAAAAAACTATTATGAAAAGAATAAGGGGAAATTCAATTTTTTTAATTATTCGTTTATTGATGTTGATGCAAGGATAAAGGTTGATAAAATCTTATATGAAGAAAAATAAACATATTATGATTTCTGTATATTATCAAATGTTAGAAAAATATGAAAAATACATAAGTACTATTAGTGAAGTTAAAGACCAAATTAACATAATGATTTGCTTATTAAGTTAATTAAGTAGTATAGGAGGAAAAATGACAAATCAAGAGGTATATAATTATATTAAAAAACATGTAGATGACCATGTGAATAAAGATGGCAATGAATATCTAGCAGACTTTTATGTTAAAAAAGGATATGGCCAAGTCAAAGGAGGATATTTTGAAGAGGCTTATATACTCGAAAAGAAAATATATAAACCAGAGGCTGAACCAAGTCAAAAATGGCACTTAATAGTTTCATACTATGATTATAAAATAGAAAAGCAGCAGATTAATATGCAAGAAAAAGCAAATCTTGGTAGAATTGTTTGTCCTCAGTTAATGTTGTGGATTGCAGAAATTGCTGGTTTAAATCAAAATATTTTAAAAAGTGCCATGGAACATGCTATTAAATATGAAAAAGACAATAAAACTAAGGATAGCCGCAAGATTAAGAATATGGTATTAAAAAAAGAATTACATTGGACAGAAATTATAAACTGTATAAAAAATGCAGATACATGGGAAGATGTTGTAACTAGAATTGACAGTATTTGATTTAAAGTATAGTAAGATGTTTTTTGAAAGAACATTTATGTGTTTTGTGTTTTTATGAATAAATCATATGGATTTTATAAATAAAGAAGTGGTAGAATACAGGAAAAAATGATATAACAATTTATGTAATAAGTATAATGTAGAAAGGAAGGGATAGTATGAGCAAAATTATTATAGTTGGAAATGGCTTTGATTTAGCACACAGATTAAAAACAAGCTATAAAGATTTTGCAGATTCTTATAGGGATAATCCAATATTAATTAAATTCCAAGAATTATTTAATAATGCGATGGATGATAGCTGTAAAAAAACTACTTGGTTTTCTTTTGAAGAAAGCATGCACATAATTGCTGATTCAATTTTTCAAAAAAATTTTTGTGATGATCTAGATCAAGATAAAATTGATAGTATTGAATTTGAACAAGAAGAGTGTAATAAACTTTTTTCAAATTTAAGTAATCTTCTTTTTGAATATTTAAATACTGAATATGAATCTAAGAAAGGTAAAATAGAAATATTGAAAAATATAAAAAATGAAATTGGAAAAAATGATTATGTGATATCGTTTAATTATACAGATACAGTAAAGTTATATTCTCAAAATATTAGGTTTATCCATGGTTCAATTAATGAGGATAATCATATTATTCTAGGTTATCCCAATAATGAGGTATCAGATCTTTCATCGTATCAATATAAAAATTATTGGAAAGAAAAAATGAAAGAAAGATTAAATTTTATTCGATTTCTGAAATTAAATGACATAAAATCAATGAAGGGTGTGTTAGAAGAATTTGCAGTACATTTGGATTCGTTATTTAGTGGTAAAGGGGGATATGAAGATTTAAATTATACCTCAGAAGAAATTAAACAATATGCAAAATTAAATGATTATAAGGTGTCAGAAGATGCGTTAAAATTTGATTATAGTGATATAAAAGAGGTTATTATAATGGGACATGGATTAGAGTCGGATTTAGATTGCTTAGAAACAATTTTTAAAAAAATTGCCCATTTGGACAAGGTAAAACTATATACCTATAATGGAGAGGAAGATTATGAATTACATAGAAAGATAGATGTTTTACAAAAAATATCTAACTTTGAAAAAATTGATTGTTACAATTATTTTGACAAATAAAAAAAAGGAGCAAAAATATGCAATGCCAATAAGTTAAGGGTATTGACAACAATGAAAAGTGATATCTAGTGA
>NZ_QVFL01000023.1:709-52743 GCF_003434225.1 Absiella sp. AM29-15 | reverse complement strand
TCACTAGATATCACTTTTCATTGTTGTCAATACCCTTAACTTATTGGCATTGCCAATACTTAATACTTTTTTAATATATGATGTATTTATATAAGCAAAACTTGGCTTACAATCTTTTAGGATAGTTTTAAAAATTACCAGCCCTCCTATTAAAATTGGTAAATTAGAAAATATAAAATAAGCGATTGACAAGAAAATTAATGATTTTTCATAAGTATTAAATCTAAAAAACAATATAAATAAAAGTTGTAAAACACTAACACATAAGGCTAATAAGTTATTTATTGCAGATTTCTGTAAGGCGTAAAAGATTGCACTTACTGAGGTTAACAAAAAGCGCAACATGATTGCTAGAAATATGAATAAAGCCGATATAAATAAGCTTTCAGGATTTATAATTTCCTTTGAAATATTAAAAATACTATTTAAATTCAAATTTTTCAGAAGTAAAATTCCTAAAAAAGTTAATATCAATGTCACTATAAAAGATGAAAAAAAGCCCGATGAAATAACAAATCTCGCTTCTTCTTTATCATGTTTTGCAATTGCAATAGTTAAATTATTCCTAATTCCATTTCCTATTCCTAAATCAAAATTTAAAAACCAAATCAAAATAGATAGCATCGTGTACCATACACCTAATAATGTATAATTGTTAAAATATTTAATAAATGCGGGTGTACTTAATAATGAAATAGCTAAAGCCCCACCTTTCACAAAAAAAGCCATAATAGTATTCTTCATTACTATTTTATTATTAGAATCCATGTTTTTAAATTTATTAACTATCTTATTCATCTAAATTTCCTCCATATTTTTTAATAAATACTCATTATATTTATTTAGACTTTTTAAAGATTTCATACTTTTCCTTTCATTAATCATCAATTAATAATTTTAAAACACTTTTTCTTAATCCTACATCTAATTCGTCCATAATCCTTTTAATATTCTTGCTTTTGTTGACATCGATAGACATTATGGCATCCGCAATTTCTTTAGGATCTTGATTCTTATAAAAAGCTATATATTTTCCGATTACTGAATTAGATATTACAGGAATATCAGCGCTTACTACGCTTAGGCCATTACACATATAAGACAATATTTTAGAGGGAAATGATGTATCGTTAAATGATGCGTCAGGATTCTGTGTACTTAGTCCTATATTACAATTTTTTATAAAATCGATATAGTCTTTTCCATTTTTTAATCCATCATAAGTTAATTTACATGTACATTTTTTTGAAGTGCTTTTTATTAATTTCTCTATTTCTAAAACTTGTTTTTCTGAACCAAACCCTATAATATGCAAATGATATTTTTCATTTAAAAACATTGAAGATAAGATTGCAGTTGACGCTCCTCCTTTTCTTGGATCGAATGTTCCTGCATAAACAACATGAATTAAATTATCATCAAATAATTTAGTATATTCTTCACTATTATATCTATAGTCACCCATACAAATTACGAACTCTTTGTTTTTTTTATTCAAAATTTCTTCTAGTCTATTTGTTGAAAATATGTATTTATCAGCTTGTTGAATACATTTAATTTCTTTTTCTTTAATTTTTTCATTTTCTAAAACATCAGCATATATCTCACAAACTTGCAATATCAATTTTACATTCTTTTTATTTTTTATATATCGTAAAAGATTGATAAATGCTAATGAATGATAAACAATTAGTATATCGCCATCCTCAAGTAAGTCATTTAGTTCATTGTACAAATCTCTCTTTCTTTTGTATCTATTTATTAATTTATTAAAAATACCGTCATTCTTGTAGGAAGGTAAATAAATTATTTTTTTATTATCTAAATTTGAGATTTCTTTAGATAAATTCTTATTTTTTTGTGCTATAGAGATAATATAAAGTTCTTGTGTTTGATTTTCAAGAACATTTATAACATAATTCATCATAGTATTTCCTGCCGGGGATACTTTTCTTTCATTATCTAAAGAATAATGTCCTAAGTATATTATTTTATTCATAAAATCCCTTCTCTCATATAATTTTACATAAAGCTAAATGGTAAAGTATTTAAATCTCCTATAAAATAAAAGAAACAAGCTATGCAAATAGTAAAACAAATGAATTCTTTTAGCATATTTGATGGTTTTATATTTATCTTTTCAACTATATCTGGAATTAAAATAGTCAAATATAAAGAAAGAGGAAATGATAACCTTATAAAAACATTAGATACTGAAGCTAAGGCATAAATGTAACATATTATTAACAGAATATTTCGCAAGCCAATGAAATCTGAATCATTAGAATTAAAATAGAAAGAAATGCATAATAATATTGTATACATGAAAAACATTGTAAAAGCATTAGTATTTACCAATTCCCTAGTTTCTCCATAATAAAGATAATTTGAAATTTGGACAATTTGACTTTTAAAAACAAAAATTATAAACAAGATACATATTGTCCATAGAAAATTTTTTTTATTTAATTTTAAATAATATACTGGATATATTATCAAACAAAACCAGGCAGATGCATGAAAAGTACTTGCAAAAAAGATAGTGATAATATAAAAGATTATTTTTTTTTCTTTTATAAATTTATATGCAAAAAAACAAATGCCCATAGCTATAGCTTGTCTTAAACCGCTAAAAGTGATAATAAAGTTGGAAAATGCAAAATAAACAAAAATACTTAACAATATTTTTTTTGAGTTCTTATAAATCATATAAAAAATCGGTATTTGTATAATTGAAGCTGTAACTATAAGAAATCCTCTTTCAGTAACACCAAAATCAAATAATAATTTATTATACAATACATAACCAGGTTCATAATTTAAAAAAGTTAAATTATGGAAATCCGTAACATAATATCCTATTTTACTGTAAGAAGGAAGATAGCTAATCAAATCTGTTCCTACATTAAATGATCTGAATCCCTGAAATAATACAACTATTAAACATATTATACAAGAAAAAAATTTTTTTGCCATATTCTTATTTTTGAATTTATCGAAAAAAAAATAAATAAGAGTAATTACAGCTATTAATATACTATAATAAATCATGATATAACTCCAAATATTTTTTTGTCATTTCTTTTTTAGCAAATTTATGTATTATAAAATTTTTTTTATTTTGACTTAACATTTCTATTACAGCATCATATAATGCATCAATATTTCCATAATCTACAAAACAACTATATTCCTTTATTGCTATCATTTCTGGAGCTCCTGCTTTAAAACCAACCACCGGAGTCCCACAACTTAAGCTTTCAGCTGTAACCATTGAAAATGTTTCTTTTTTGCTAGTTAGCAAAGTGATATCTGCCATGGAATAATATTTAGCCAATAATTTTTGATCAAATATATTACCTAACATTGTAATATTAGGTGGTACTTCGATATTTTTATCATATGATCCTACTACAATAAATACAACTTTTTCTGTAATCATTTTTTTAGCTAATTCAATTACATAGTTAGCTCCTTTATTATGATTAGGTTTAATATTAAATGTTGGAGTTACATAAAAAATAACCTTTTCATCTCTGATTTTATGTTTGTTTTTTAAACTATCAATTGTTTCAGAATCATAAGCATGAAATACATTTGTATCTAAACCATTTTCTACTGTAACATTTCTATAATCTTTAAATACATAGGATTGCTTAGCTCTATGCAATAACCATGGAGACACTGAAGAAACTATTAATTTTTTTTTATCAAAACCTTCAAAAGCTCTGATCATTTGGTTCCACATAAAATTTGTTCTATCAAAGAATTTGGAATGAAATTCTTGCTTAAATCTAATACAATTATGGCATCCTCTAGCCTCTAGCCATTTATTACAATCCAGTGCAAGTCCGCAACCTCCTGTATACATAAACTCTGCATGTAGTGTAAGAATAGTACTTATTCTATTGATTTTAAGCCATTTAATTAATTTATAAATATTAACATAATATCCATTTAGACAATGAATATGCACAATGTCAGGTTTTTCTTTTTTTATGATATTTATTATTTTTCTTGTAGAAAAGAAAAATCCATTGTATGGAATACCTGTAAATTCAGAAATAAAATGTTGAATATATGAATAAACTTCACTACAAACTTTAATAACATTTTCATCATTTGATTTTTTACCTCGGCCATAACAAATAATTGAGTCAATATTATTTTTTAATAAATCATTATGTATATCGAAAACTATCTTTCCTGTGCTACCCTTATTATAAACTGAATTAATCTGTATTATTTTCATTTAAATCACTCCTCGTATAATATCTATAATTTGATTAAAATTAGAAAAATAAAGTTTTTTTATTTTTTTTGCGTTATCAATTACTTTTTTTCTTTCTTCGTAATCAAAAACTTTATTTAATGCATTATTCAATTCTTCTTTTGAAGTAGCTATAAAAGCACATTGATGTTTCGATAAGAAATCTGTCTCAGCTAAATTTTTATTTGCATATAAAAGCAAAGGTGTTCCACTACAAATACTATCTGCAATTTTTGTAGAAAATGCATATTTCAAATCATTATTGTTATAATCAGTGCTATCCTCAACATGTATCAATAAAGCACTAGTATGCATTATCTTAATTACCTCTGAATATGATACAAATCCTAAATATCTTATGTACTTACATGAATTTAATTCTAATTTTATTAAATCATTTGGACAATTGCCATAAACATCTAATTTCAAATTTGGATAAATATTATTTAACTTTTCAGATAATTCTATCAATGCTTTATGTCTACCCAATCCTAAATTTCCTAGATATGAAACCACAATGTTTTCTTGATTGAACTTAGTATTATCTACAAAGTCTATTTTAGATGGGCTAAATATATAGTTACATGGAAATTTAAATTCACTTTGATAAAGTTCTGCTAAGAGGGGAGTATTCAAATAGGCTATTCTCACATAATTTTCAAGCTTCTTATAACTATGTTTAAGAAAACAATAAAAGACTTTATAAAAAATCGAAAAATTTCTAGATATATAATTATACTTTTTAAAATAATAATTTTCAGTAGAATAAACTATAATAGGAATTTGATATTTTTCAGAAATTTCCATGGCTAATCTATTCAAAAAAATACTATCTCCTAAAAATAAAAAAATAAGTTCTGGCTTAAACTTATCTATCCATTTTTTTAATTCATCCCCATCCCATTTTCCGTATTTCCAAACTAATTCGCGTAATAATTTATTTAAAGGCGTTTTTTTTCTCTTATTCTTTTTATTTGCCAATCCTATTCCTTCATTTAAACTTTCATAATTTATTTTTTCTCCATATGTTTTATTTTTTATTAATGATCTTAATGCATCAAAATCACTTACATTATAATAATTATCGCATATCGTGAAATCAGGCATTCCATATACAAAAAATTGGGCAATAAATTTTCTATCTAAACTTGAAAACAATTCAGCTAAAGTTCTACCGTTTGAATCGCTTTTTGAAAAACAAGCATTCGATAAAACCAATATTCTTTTCAAACAATCACATCCCTTCACAGATTCAACAATTAACTTATTTTAATTTCTAAAAGAAAATATTTCATTTTTAATTCTATTTGTTTTTCATAAATTGTAATATTTTATAAAATTTAAAAGAACATCTCTGTGAATATTTAATCGAAAATATAATATTCAAAAAAATGCTAAAAATTCCAAACATGTCGTTAAATAAATGCCCTTTATCTTTAAAATATTTTTCATTATATCCCTTAAACCAGGTCGAATCATATTGATATACTGTTGCTATCTCATAAGGATAAGTATATATTTTTAATCCTTTTTTTAAACAATTCATTAAAAAAAGTGTATCTTCTCCACAACTATATTTTGCACCCCCTCCATAAACTAAAGAAAAGTCAATATTTGCTTCTAATACTTTTTCTCTTTTAAACGAGATTCGAGCTGCTCCATAGTTTAAAACATTATAAAAATGAACACGCTTTATCTTTGTGTTCCTTCTTCTATTTACTTTTCCTTCTGGTATCGTGTTTATATTAAATATCAATACGTCTGCCTTAGATACCTTTTTAAAAGCTTTTTTCACTTCATCAGGATAAAAATCAGAAAATTTCATATCATCATCTGCAAGTATACATATCTCAGCCTCAGAAGCCATCAATCCTATATTCCTATTTCTCCCAACTCCTCTATAAGGTGTTGTTATCATTTTAACCTTTTTGTTTTTAATCATTTCTTCAATGTAATCATATTTATTGCTTTGATTGGCAAAAATAACATCAGATTGGATATTCATCTCTTTTACTTTATTCAAGTTTATTTGGTTCATAGTTGCTACTAAAACTTCAATTTTATCATTTCTTACAGTGACCAATATGTTAAATCCTCCATATCATTTAATTTTCCTAAATATTTTCCTTTTATATCTATTAAAATCTTTTTACTATTGTTTTTAAATAATGCCTTAATTTCATCCATTTTTAAGCTTGTGTATTTTTCGTGAGGAGTTGCTAATACTAAAACATCACATTTTTCTAAATTATTAAAATCAATTAAATCAATTCCATATACCTTTTTAGTTTCTTTTTTATTTGCATAATAATCATTTACTTGTATATCAAAATCATATTCTTTCAATTTATTTATAATATTAATCACTTTTGTATTTCTAATATCTGGACAATTTTCTTTAAAAGTCATGCCTAGCACTGTTATTTTAATATCTTTCAGATTTAATCTATTTTGTATTATTAATTTCACTATTGTATTTGCAATAAATTCTGGCATCTCATCATTTATTTTACGGCCTGTAGATATTATTGGAGAGTGGTATCCTAGCTGTTCTGCTTTATATATAAAATAATATGGATCAACACCAATACAATGCCCTCCAACAAGCCCTGGTGTAAATCCTAACGCATTCCACTTAGTATTCATTGCTTCTATAACTTCAAAAGTATTTATTCCCATTTTATCAAAAGCGATTGATAATTCATTCATAAAAGCGATATTTATATCTCTTTGAGAATTTTCAACAACTTTTGCAGCTTCAGCAACTTTTATACAGCTAGCTTTATGTATTCCAGCAGTAATTATCATTTCGTACACATCTGCAATTTCTTCCAAACTCTCTTCATCCATCCCTGACACAATTTTCTTTATCATTGGTAGTCTATGTAATTTATCACCTGGATTTATGCGTTCTGGAGAATAACCAACTTTAAAATCAATACCACCCTTTAATTCTGATTCCTTTTCTAAAAGAGGAACACATACTTCTTCTGTTACTCCAGGATAAACAGTTGATTCATATACAATGATAGAACCTTTCTTCATATTTCTTCCGACAATTTTAGTAGCTCCTTCAACAGGTGCTAAATCTGGCATTTTATCAAAAGTAATTGGTGTAGGTACTGCTATAATAAAAAAATCAGCTTCTGACAAATCATTTTCATCTGATGTAAAATATACTGAGCAGTCTTTTATTGAATCTCCAACTTCATTAGTTGGATCGATTCCTTTTTTATACTCTTCCACTTTTTCTTTATTGATATCAAACCCAATAACATCAACTTTTTTGGAAAATTCAACTGCTATAGGCATTCCAACATATCCTAACCCTACTACTGCCAGTTTCATTTCTTTATTTAATAATTTATCTCTATACATATTTATGCTTCCTTTCTTTTATTTATTACATATATAAAATGTAAAATTGTTAAATAAGCAGACTTTAATATATTAAATTTTTCTGCTTTTCTATAAATATCCCATGTTCTTGTTACTCTTCTTAATGGGCTGCTTGAAATTGAAGTTGGTACTTGACGATAAAATGATAATACCTCGTCAAATCCATATGCTGTTTGACCATCTTTTAATATTTTTAGCCATGCTGCTGTATCTTGTCCATGTCTAATATCTGGCATAATTACTTCAGGTATTTTCTCTCTATCTATAATAACCGTTATTATACTTATGATATGATTTGCTAATGCTTTCTTATAATCTATTGTTGTAGGAACATGTACTACTTTATTCATTAAAGTTCCATCTTCATTTACCAACTGATATGACGTAAATGTAAAACTATAACCATTTTTTTCCATGAATTCTAACTGCTTAGTTAATTTATTTTCTTTCCATAAATCATCTGAATCCAAAAATGATAAATATCTGCCTTTTGCTTGCTTTATACCAATATTTCTAGAAACCGCTGCTCCTCTATTTTCTTTTGATTTTATTAGTTTTATTCTACTATCATTATCTATAAACTGTTGAATAATTTTGCAACTAGAATCGGATGAATTATCATCAACCATTATCAATTCCCAGTTTTCATATGTTTGCTTTTGAATGCACAAAATCGTATTTTTGATATATTTTTCTACATTATATACAGGCATAATGATGGATACTAAATCACTCATAAGTTTTCCCCCTTTAATCTTTCAGAAACTGCCGTTTTCTGTCCTTCTTCAATACCTTCAGTACTTTCTGGCATAAACAAAATCTTTACTGTCAAAATAATCAATTTGATATCTAACAATAAAGAATAATTTTGAATGTACATGATATCCATTTTTACTTTATCTTCTGGTGTTGTATTGTATTTTCCAAATATCTGCGCATATCCAGTAAGTCCAGCTTTTACCTTTAATCTGTATTTAAATTCAGGATAATCTTTTACATAATCCTCAGCTATTTCTGGCCTTTCAGGTCTTGGTCCTACGATACTCATATCACCTTTTAAGATATTTAATATCTGTGGCAACTCATCAAATCTGATCTTCCTTATGACATTCCCTACTTTCGTGATTCGATTATCATTTTTAGAAGCTAATTGTGCTCCTGCTTTTTCTGCATTCACGATCATACTTCTAAACTTATATACATAGAAATGCTCACCATTCTTTGTCAATCTTTCTTGTTTATATAGTATTGGTCCTCTATCTTCTAACTTGATGCATAATGCTGTGATTGCCATAAATGGTAATGCAATAATCGTGATTGGAATAATGATGATCAAATCTAATATCCTTTTCAATAATTCCTGTTCATTGGAAAGTTTGAAGTTGTCCGCAACATAAAATGGTGTATCGATCAAATGGCTTTGTCTTGAACCATGTAAGATGATATCTGATACATTCGGTACGATGATGACTTTGATATCATTTTCAAAACAATAAGTTAATAACTTTTGTTTTAGATTTTCTTCTACATCATAGATCATCACTGCACCGATTTCTTCACTTTTTTGTTCCATTTGATGGATATCTTTGCTTTCCAGTGTTTCTATAATATCAAATCTTGATTCATGCTTTTTCATCTTTTGTATCAATGCATTAGGGTTACTTCCATAGATCAATAAGATCCTACAGGAATCATTCAGCTTATAATAGATCTGATGTCCTATCTTTGCCCATAGGATACTTAAGGCAATTTGTATGATCGTGATTCCAAGATACTGAATCGGATGATGGAATTCTCTGATCGTCACACATAATAAAAAGTAAAAGATGATATTTGTAATCACCATACTTAAACTTTCTGAATAGGCAATCTCTGTGATTCTTAGTATTCCGATTTTCAATGCGTTGAATATCACTGAGAACAATAATATCAATACAAGGTATATCCCTATAAGTAACATCTTGCTTGTATATTCGATTGGTATCGTTTTGATAAATAGATACTGTAATATCATGAACACGATGAATATCAATATCTTCCATATGCCCATGATCATATTCTTAAATTTCATTTTATTTCCCCTTTCTCTCTTTACGTAAATTAAAAAATGGATATAGTTCCCCCTACCCCATGACATGGATGTGGCTGTTCACTATATCCTGATTCGTTCCTTAAAGCGCTCTAGCGTCTATTAATTCTTCTCATCATTCGTTTTCTCTTTAATGATCATTCCTGCGATCACTTCTTTGTCTAAGACTTTCACATACAGATAGGCGATACATTTATGTCTGTCTACCTTGCGTATGTTTGCTTCCTGACCTATAAGTGGTCCATTTTCTATCATTAGGACATCATTGACGATTTTTCCCCCTGACATCCTTAATATATATTCTTCATCTAATATCGCATCCAGAAATTTTACTTCTTCCTTCTGTAATGCACTTGTGCCTTCTTCATCATATTTCAATAGTTTCCGAAAGCCTCTCAGCTTTAAGCGATACTCTTGAAACAGTGTTTCGATATATGCCTGTTCTTGATCTGTCTTGATGAACAGATAACCGGGAAACATCGGTTTAATCGCTTCCTTATATTCGCCTCTGATCTTGTATAATCGTTCCATCATTGGCACGAAAGCCACTACATCTCCTCGTTTATTGATCATGTCACGCAGGAATGTTTCTTTGCCTCCCTGCACATATAATACATACCAGTTTCTATTTGCCTTCATTGGAATAATAGTAGTTATAATAATGTTTTGCAGTTGCTTCTGTCATCGTCATAACACTGCCAAGTACATTGACACCGTTTCTTTGAAGTTCTGTCAACGCTGTTTTTGCTTCATTCTTATCCGTATCTTTTGCGGATATAACGAAGATCGTTCCATCACACACATGCGATACAGGTATCGCATCCGCTACGGCACTGATCGGTGGACAATCAATCACGATGAAATCAAATCGTGTCCTTAATTTTTCCATCAACTTCTTGAATTTTTCACTGGACAACAGTTCTCCAGGATTTGGTACCCTTGTACCACTTGTTAATAGAAACAATCTGCCTTCGCTGGTGTTATCCTTGAACTTCTGAAAATATGTATCATCATTCACATCGAAACTGTCAAAGTTTCTCATCAGATTACTTAAACCAGCTTTATTGGACACTTTGAATATCTTGTGCTGTACAGGTTTTCTCAAGTCACAATCGATCAAAAGGACATTACTGTATTTCGCTACACTGACCGTTGCTAGATTACTTGCCACTGAGCTTTTTCCTTCTGCTGGATTGGTACTTACGGTATTGACCACCTGAATGTTTTTCTCAAAGCTTGAATATTCTATATTCGTTCTAAGCTGGCGATAGATCTCTGTATACGCAAACTGATTCGTCTTGACATTTCGATGACCTTTATCGCTTTTCGCTCTTTTCGGTGCTATCTTTATATCCATGCTATTTCCTCCATAATTTTCTGAATATTGATTTCTTCTGCTCTATCTGGATATCTTCCAGTTCTTCATCATCAATGATATGTTTTGGATTTCGTTTCATTAAGATATCAGCGTTTTCTTCTCCATAAGTATCTTTCACATACTGATACACATCCGATAGTAGACAGATTCTGTTTCCACTAGGTCGGTGTGCATCACTTGCGATGATATGTGCCAGATTGGATTTAATCAGTTTATGTGCGTTCTTCTGTATCGTAGAACCATGCACGCCTAGAATACTGGTACGATTGATCTGCACCTTACAGCCCATATCGATCCAGCTTTGTACACGCTCGATATCGATACCATCATGGAAATATCGTTCCACATGGGCAATCACAGGAATCAAACCTTTTACTGTGATCTCATACAACATATCTTCTACTTCATCATTGTTTGTGATGTTCTTTCTTACATCAAATTCACATAACAGATACCTGCTTTTTGCCAGAGTATGATATTGACCACTATCCAGTACATCCAGATATTCATGATTTAAGAAAAGTTCACAACCTTCATATACCTTTACGTTATATGGTCTTGCGAGCATCCTTAGATCATTGATGCGCTCATCCATTACACGAATGACGTCATCATCTAACTGTCCCGGCACAAAGTGTGGTGTGGCGATCATTACTGTGATACCATCTTTTTCCATCACTCTTAACGCTGATTCACTATCTTCCATTTCCTGAAATCCATCATCAATCCCCCATGCCAGATGGCAATGGGTATCTATGAAACACATTTGGGATTACTCCTCGTAATATGGTATTTCCGCTAATACTGGAATACCTAAGAAATTCTCTGCTTCCTGTTTCGTTCTCAATCGTTTATCTAAGATAAATGTCAAGAACACATATCCACCAGAAGCTAATAATCCTAACAGAGCACCAATCAATGTATTCATTTTTTTACTTGGAGAAACAGGTACTTTATCTACTTCAGGATCGTTCATGACCATCATGTTCTCTACTTTTAAGTTTTCTTTTACTTCCTTAAAGAAGATAGACGTCAAAGTTTTAACGATCTGTTGTGATTTTACTGGATCATCTGTGGTTGCTTTCACATCCATGATCTCTGTTTCATTCTTATTCGTCACACTGATCGCACCCTGGACTTCTTTTACATCAATATTCAGTTCCTTTGCGACCTTGTTTAGAATATTTTTCCCTTTGATCATTTCCATGTAGTTGTTGACCTGTTTTGAGTTAGCACTTAATGCAGCCGCATCCACTGTCCCTGTTTCCGCATTTACCTTTGAAACAAGATAGATCGACGACTCACTTGCATATTTCTTAGGTAGTAAGAATGCAGTGATACTGAATGCAGCGATCGCACAAACGACCATGGACAGGATGATCAGACGAAGATTCTTTTTCAACAGCTTGAACAGCTGGGAAAGATCAATCGTCAATACATCTTCATTCATATTTTCTTCCATAAAAATTAACTATTCCCTCCTTATTTGCTAGACTTTCTAGATACATGTATACAAATGTATGCATTACTAGATAGTCTATGAATAAGTAAAAAACATATAAAAAAAGCCTTTTTAAGAGAAAAAGGCATAAAAAAACAGCTGAAATCGATAAAAATCAGCTGTATCAAATATTATACTATTCTGTACAAATCTAGACAAAATAAAAGAATGTAAACATATAACAGTTATTATTTTAATGCCTACCAGTATTTTTTGCAAGACATAAATAGACTTTTTTAAAAGTGATAACATTCACATGTGATAATTTTTTAATTCTTATCTTTTTGAAACGGTTACATCGACTTTTGTAAATAGAACTATAAATTCTTTATCCTCCTTCCTCAACTTACATGTGTTCTTTTATATTTCATTTTACATCGTACATTAATGTACAGGTCAATTGAAAAATAGATAAAAAAAAGTTGAGAAAATGATCTCAACTTAATCCTCTTGTTGTGGTATTTGCTTTATTTCCTGATCTGTCACAATCAGGTTCTGTTTCTTTAAACGCTTGTTCACAAACTCCGCAAAGAATGTATATACACAGGCGGTCGCAGGCACTGCCATAACCATACCAAAGATGCCAAAGACATTGCCTAGCACAAAGATTGACAATAATACCCAAAGTCCAGGCAATCCTACAGAGTTTCCTACAACTCTTGGATAAATGACATTGTCTTCAAATTGTGACATAATCTGATAGAAAATCATAAACCAGATACTCTTTAAAGGATCCACAGACAGCATCATAATTGCACCTACAACCATTGCCATCATTGGTCCAAATACCGGAATAAATGAGAATACTGCAATCAGGGTCGCAATCAATTCAGTATAAGGGAAGCCCAGCAGCTTCATGGATACATAATATAATACCCATAAAATACATGCTTCTACTAACTGTCCACTGATAAAGCTGTAAAAGATTTTATTAACACGGCTGGCATAATAGAATACACTGTTTGCTTTATTGTAACCAAGGCATGCCACCGTTACTTTACGCATCTGACGGATAAAAGATTCTTTGCCACTTAATAGATATAAGGAAAACATAAAACCAGTAAAACCTACCGCAAAGCTAGACAGGAATGCCCCTGCATTAGATAAGATACTATTGGCTCCACTGGAAACGATATTTAACGCATTTTCTACCACCTTTTCCCATGGCATATTCACAAATTCTCTTACCTGTTCGATATTTTCAATACGATAATCAATATGGAAGTATGCCAGAATCGCATCAATGTTTGCGACAATATTCATAAAGAACTTCGTTAAGTTATTGAATAAAGATACAAAACTGTCCACAATGCTTGGTAGTATGATACTACCTAATATGATAATCAAAATAATCGCCAATACGAAAGTAAGCGTCATGGAAATCGCACGTTTGCGTTTTCTTATAAAACCATTTTCTTTTGTATGTCTGATTAATAACTGCTCAATCTGTTTCATTGGTATATTTAAGATATACGCAAAGATAATGCCGATAATCAATGATTGAAACAAGCCAATCAGATAACCAACAAAGCCACTGATCTTACTGAAATTCCATAAACAGAAAACAAGTAAAATCAAATAAGTAGACAAAAATATCCAGGGTTTCATGGTTTTCCATGAACGTTCATCTATAAATTTTGGTTTCATTTACATCACATCCTTAAAGATGTGTTTATTATAACATGTCTTAACTAAAAAAGACAGGTTTCCCTGTCAGTTCTGCTGTTTGTACATCAAATATAATAGATAAGCAATCAAGAAAGAATCATTCGTCATGGTTGCTAAAAGCCATACTACGGCGATATTTTTTTCATCTTTCAATAGATAATAGAAATTTACACAAATAAGCTCTGCTAAATGTATATCCTTGATGTTATGTAATAAGCGTTTGATATTATCACTATCACTTAAACCACTTTGAATATCTGGTGTATAGGCTTGAACAACTTTTAACAGTTGATACTTGAAATCCTGAAAATCGTATACTTTATGATAATCAAAAGAGAATGCCTGCGCTGCTTTTTCCAGCATTGCGGTAAATGGCGCATCATAAATATGATATTTATTTAATCCAATCAATAAGGATAAGGAAGTAATCTTTTCTGTCAGTAAATGCATTTTATCTGTTTCTATTTCTTCTTTTAAATGGGCAAAGCCCTCCTGCATTTCTTCTTCAAAGTCAAGGATTGCTTCTTCATCATGTAATGGGAAGGTATAAACAGAACCTAATAAGCGATGAAATTTCTTCATCGTATCCAAATAACCCAGTTGCATATTTTGCATAATCCGTTCATGATCAAATAACAAAAAGCTTCCAAGAGATACCTGAGGTTCTATATAGATCAAATGCTCCATCGGTCCTTTTACAACATTGCGGCCAACACTTTTTAAATCAACTGCCACAATTTCTTCTGCGCCCATTTCCTGTGCAAGCTTAATTGGCACATTGTCCGCATAGCCGCCATCTACATATTTTTCTTCATTGATGATTTTCATGGGGAATGCTGGATAACAAGAGGCAGATGCCATCACATAGTCTAACACTGTATCCTTCTTCATGTCCTTTTTTAGAAAGGGCGCTGCACTGCGTTTAGAAACATTGACACACATACAGCCATAATCTATTGGCGAATTAAAGAATTTTTCTGGATCATATAAACGATGAATCATATTGTAGAACGGTGTAATATCTGCACCCTTATGTTCCACAAAGCTTTCAAGAAAGGCTTTGTATTTTCCTTTTTGTGACATGATCAATTCAATATCCATGTCCAGATCAATGCCATTCAACATCACATCATCAATCGTTAGATTTGACCATAATTCATATGCTTTATCATATTCCTGCTGCACATATAAGACACCTATCATTGCGCCAATACTGGTACCACATACGATATCAAAATGCTGATCCAATTCATCAAGTGCTTTCCATACCCCGATTTCATATGCGCCTTTACTACCGCCTCCCCCAAGTACCAAAGCTTTTTTCATGTCCTTGACCTCCATTCATCGCATAAGGTCAATCGACTGGTTGAAACGCCAACCATGCCTTGTGCTAAACATGCTTCTATATCCTCCACTGACTGAATAAGTCCTCCGCCAATCACATCCACCTGGGTATATTGATGAAGCTTTTCTACCGCAAAGGGAATGATAGCTGGTAATACTTCTACATAATCAGGAGAAAGCTTTTCTGCGAGTAATCCACTTTTTTCAATGGATCGTGAATCGATGAGGAACACACGTAAAACAGAAATACAGTGATTCTTTTTTGCGGCTTCAATGGCAGATGGCTTTGTGGATATAATCCCATCCACATGAAGATGCTGTGTCAGAAACTGGACACCATATAAATCATTCTGGATTCCCTTGATCAAATCCATATGCACAAAAGCTTTTTTCTTATGCAGATGAAGCTCTTTGATTACATCCTCTAATAAATTGATATGAAAATCCATTAGGATACACCATGTTTCCTCACGTTTTATAAAATGCTTTATCGCTGCCATGTCACGTAATACAGGAATCACCGGCTGTTTTAACATATGCCTACCTCCGATCCATAAAGCGGGAAGCAATTAAATCAGCACCACTATCAGCAATATTATGAACCAAAACATCATGTTCATGTATGGGTGCTTCTACTTCCAGCGTTTTACATACCTCCATTATATCAGATAATTTATCTCTTGGTACACTTTGTGAAGTAATGACCGGAAGTAATGGATGAATCGCATGATGAATGCGTACGGTAGTCGTTAACATACGCATGGGACAGACTACCTCCTGACGAACAAATTTCTCACCTCTTGGGCAGGTATTGCCTTTAACGGATATGATTTCATCATTTGCCATCATCACTTCAATATGACAGCTCATAGGACAGACAATACAATCAAATGCTTTTATCATAATGCTTGCACCTCCACAGACAGTTTCCCGCTTATATTCTGCAAATCGTCTTTCTTTAATTTGATACGTTCCATTTCCGCTGGTAAAAGATAACGTTTGGTTATCTTTTTTATGATATGTGTATCATCCTGTATGATGATTTGACATGCTTTAAATGGCTTGCTACAGCGAAAACTCAAGGTTACATCATGGTTGATCTCATCACTTAATACCTGAGGCAATACATATCCTACACCTTGTTTTGCGATGGTTTCATGTGTACGATTTCCCCGCTGTTGTTTTAAGATATCCATGGCAGCGAAATAACCGACATCCGCAGATTCTTGTGATACAAAATCTACGATATCATGAACATGCAGCGCATTGCCACAAGCATAGACATGAGGAACACTAGTTTCATAATATTCATTGACACTGGCACCTTTGGTATGTGCATCCAGCTGAATTCCCATTTGATATCCCAATTCATTTTCAGGTATCAATCCAACCGATAATAACAACGTATCGACATCAAAGGTTTTTTCTGTACCTGAGATAGGCTGTTTATGTTCATCCACCTGGGCAATGGTAACACCTTCTACATGGTTTGTGCCTTTAATATCCACAACTGTATGAGAAAGATATAAAGGAATATTGAAATCATGCAGGCATTGTACGATATTTCTGGTTAATCCATTGCTGTAAGGCATTAATTCTGCGACACCTTCCACTTTTGCCCCTTCAAGACTCATTCTTCTGGCCATAATCAAGCCAATATCCCCACTGCCAAGGATAAACACTTTTTTACCTACTAAAATATTTTCAAGATTTAAAAACCGCTGGGCACTACCGGCTGTATATACACCAGGAATCCGCTTGCCAGGTATGGATATCGCTCCACGATTTCGTTCGTAACAGCCACTGGCAAAAATAATGGTTTTTCCACTTATACTCTGATAGCCTTCTTGTTCATTGACATAAGTTACTATACGCTCTTCATTCACAGATACCACTGTTGTATTTAATTTATATTCAATTTTCATAGCGTCTACTTTTTCTTTATACGTTTGTGCATATAATGGACCGCTCATTTCTTCATGAAAAATCTGAAGTCCAAAGCCATTATGGATACACTGTTGAAGGATACCTCCCAGCTCTTCGCTACGTTCTAGAATCAAGATTTTGCGAATGCCCTGTGCTTTGGCAGATACTGCTGCACTCATGCCAGCACTTCCACCGCCGATAATGATCATATCATATGTTTTCATTATTTGCTTACCCCCTTATTTGTCATAAAATAACTGGTTTTATCATAACGAACCTCCGCTAATGGAATATGCAGTTCTCTAGCCAGAATCTTTGCGACTTCTATTTCACAAAAACCACCCTGGCATTTTCCCATTCCTGGTCGAATGCGTTTTTTAATTTCTTTAATCGTACGTGCACCACATGGCTCATGGATACAATCCACTACCTCTTGTTCGCTGATATTCTCACAACGGCAGATAATATGTCCAAAAGCTGATTGTTTTTTGATACGTTCTGCTTTTTGCTGGGAAGAAAGATCTTTCATTGGAGTAATACGTTTATAATGACGATATAATTCTTTTTGTTTCAGCACATGCTGTGGTAAAATCAATTGTTCAATGACATAAGCACTGATGGCAGGTGCACTGGCAAGACCTGGTGAATCGATACATCCCAGGTGAATAAAATTTTGAGATATCGGAGATGCCTGAATAAAGAAATCATTATGATTGCCACATGGTCGAAGTCCTGCATAGCTGTGTATAATTTCTCCATATGGAATATTTGTCACGGTTTTTTGCAGTTTTTCTCTAACTTCTTTCAGTCCTTGTGCACTTGTGCCATTATCTTGCTCTTCCAATATTTCACTGTTTGGGCCAAGCAGAATGTTGCCATGACAGGTTGGTACACATAATACTCCTTTTCCTGCTTTACCAGGTACTGGATATAAGACATGCTTCACAAAATCAGTCGCATGTTTGCTTAAGATAAAATATTGTCCACGCTTTGGAGTAATGTCAAATAATGGGGTATCTTCTATCATGTTCATAATCTTAGCACTGCCAAGTCCTGCGGCATTGATGACGATATCCGCATCATAGTGTGCTTTATCTGTGATGACATGAAACTGTTTCCCATTACGTTTGATATCCACCACATTTTCTTCCAGCTTTAAAGACAATCCATTACATACAGCCTCCTGTATCAGGGTAAGTCCCATTTCCCATGGTGTAATGATTGCGGTATCAGGTACAGATAATGCTTTCGTAATCTGCGCACTGATATTCGGTTCTTTTTCAAGCAGTTCATCCTTTGTGAGCCATTCCATGTGGATTCCTCGTTTTGTTCCTCTTTCATATAATATAGAAAGCGTTTCTTCTTCCTCTTCACCAGCTGCGACAACATAGGCACCTATACGCTTGTAGTCAACATTCAATTGTTCACATATTGCAGGATACATATCCGCACCTTTTTTATTCAATAGAGCCTTTAATGTATGTTCTTCAGGATCATATCCTGCATGAATAATTGCACTGTTTGCACTAGATACCTCATCACAAACATCACTCTCACGTTCAATCAATGTGATATCCACATCATATCGTGATAAATCATGTGCCAAAAAACATCCAATAATGCCTCCACCGATAATAACAATCTTCATAGTATTCCTTCCTTTCATCATAAAAAGCGAGCTAAAAAAACATGAAACATGTTTTGATAACTCGCTTTCTCTATCACAGATTAACTTTTACACCTCTAGTATAACACTCTCATCGCTAAGATGTAAACTGACTATTAAAAAGTGTATAATAGGCGCCTTGTTTTTTCATTAATTCCTCATGATTCCCAGTTTCTATAATATCTCCATGCTCCATAACCAGAATCTTATCCGCATCTAATATCGTAGATAAACGATGTGCAATCACAAAACTGGTCTTGCCTTCCATCAATAATTCCATTGCCTGATTCACATGTTGTTCACTCATGGTATCCATATTGCTGGTTGCTTCATCTAATATCAAAATTTTAGGATTCATCAATAAAACACGGGTAAGTGACAATAATTGCTTTTGACCGGATGATAAATGATTAGAATTGGTATGCAGAACGGTATCATATCCTTGCGTAAAACGACGGATGAATTCATGTGCACCACTTTTTTTGGCTGCGGCTATAATTTCTTCATCACTGGCTTCTGGCTTTCCATAAGCGATATTGTCACGAATGGTTCCCTCAAACAGATAGGTATCCTGTAATACGACACCAAAACTGCGTCTTAAATCATCCTTTGACATTTGTTCGATATCGACGCCATCCACATATATATGACCTTGATTAATTTCATAGAACCGCAATAATAAATTTACCAAGGTTGTTTTTCCAGCACCGGTTTTCCCTACGATTGCGACTTTTTCACCCGCTGGTATACATAAATTGATATCCTTCATTAAAAGCTTGTGTTTATCATATCCAAAGCTGACGTGAGAAAATTCAATGCTTCCTTTTGTTGGTGTAAACGAAGTCGTTCCACTGTCACGTTCTTCTTCCATATCCAAAATCGTAAAGATGCGTCGTGCACTTGCCATCGCTGTCTGTAACTGTGTCATAACACCTGTGATTTCCGTGAATGGTTTAGAAAATAAATTGGCATACATCAAAAAGCTGGATATGTTTCCAATGGTAATCATGGATTGAAGTGCTAAGAATGCTCCCGCTGCTCCTGTCAATGCGTAAGTAAAGTTTGTCACAAAACGGGTACTTGGATTTGCCAAAGAACCATAAAATTGTGATTTTACGCCGGCTTCATATAATGTTTGATTCATTTCCTGAAACGTATGGTTGGCAGATTCTTCATAATGATATGCTTTGATTGTTTTCATACCTGATAGCATTTCTTCACTAAAGCCATTCAAAGAACCAAGCGCATTTGCATTTTTGCGAAAATATTGTTGAGAACGTTTGGTAATAAAACTTGCCACAATATAAGTAAACGGTGCGGATAATATGACGATGATACTCATAATCCAATTGATGTTGATCATGAATACGATTGCTAAAACAATCGTTGTTACTCCACTCATCATGGTAGAAAGGCCCTGTAAAAAGCCATCACTGATATAATCAATATCGTTAACAAAGCGGGAAATTAAATCTCCACGAGGATTTGTATCATAAAAAGATATTGGTAAATGGGAAAGTTTTTCATATAGCTGTTTTCTTAATACACAACTGCTGGAAAAAGCAATCTTATTAGAGAAATACATCATTCCCCATTGGAATAAAGAATAGAGAAGATACACAACAACTAAATAACACAATAATTGAAAAGTTGTGGACAAAGGCTTTGAAGTAATCGCATCTAAGATATCTCCAATCAGTAAGGGCGCATATACGTTTAATGCGACAGATAAAATTGCACAGGCTAATGCCAGCAACAGATATAATTTAAACTGAAACAGGAAACGAAGCAGCTGTTTCATCACTTGTTTACCACTCATGCAATACCCCTTTCTACATGCTGACTCTCACAGATGGAATGATAGATTTCACATGTATCATATAATACTTTATGTGGCGCAAAGCCTGCCATCTCTCCATTATCTAATACGATAATACGATCACATGACGCAAGTGTACTAACTCGCTGAGATATCATGATTCTGCTCATCTGTGTATCCATCGCTTTCAGGGCTTTTCGCAAAGCCGCATCACTCTTGAAATCAAGTGCACTGCTGGCATCATCTAAAATCAATAGATCTGGCTTACGCAGAATGGCTCTGGCGATACATAAGCGCTGCTTTTGTCCACCAGACAAATTTGCTCCCCCACGTTCGATTTTGGTATGCATTCCTTTCGGTAGCTCATCCACAAACTCTTTGGCTTGAGAAATGCTTAATGCCTGTTCAATATCCTCTTTGGATACATTAGATAGTCCAAAGCAGATATTTTCTTCAATGGTACCAGAGAATAACTCATTCACCTGTGGCACAAGCACGACATGGGATAATAGATCAGATGATGTCAGTGTAGTAATATCCTGTCCATATAATAAAATCCTGCCTTCTGTAGGCACATAAAAATGACATAATAAAGAAATCAAAGTAGTTTTACCAGCACCGGTTCCACCGATGATACCTATACTTTCTCCTTTTCGAATAGAAAAGGACAGATCACTTAATGCAGCATCACCCTTACCATAAGAAAAAGATACATGATCAAAACATACAATTGGCTCATCCTTTTCCTGAAGAGAAGCATTTCCGCAAACCAGACCTGGTGAATAACGCAAGACTTCACTCACACGTTTCCCACTGGCAAATGCTTTGGTAAATATGACAATCAGATTACTGATGGCGATTAATGCTAATAAGATACTGGAAGCATAATTGATAAATGCAACAATTGTTCCAGGCTGTAAATCACCTATTTGTATTTTTAAAATTCCCTGATACATTAAAATCACAACCGCACCATTTACAACAATTGCCGTACTTGGATTCAATAAGGCAGAAAGACGCGCTACCTTCATCATCTGTACCTGTAGTTCATCTACATTTTCTTGAAATCGCTTTTGTTCCCGTTTCTTAGAAACAAAGGTACGGATCACACGGATACCCGCAAAATTATCATCAAGAATAGAAGAAAATTTATCCAGCAGCTTTTGATATTGTTGATACATTGGTGTCGTAAACCGTATAAACACATAAAGAATCAGGATAATAAAAGGTACACTCGCAATTAAAATCCATGCTAAACGCATATCCAGAAACATTGCCATAATAATCGCCCCAATACAAATAAAGGGAGAGCGAACCACTAAACGAATCAACATTGCAACGGCAACCTGTAGTTGATTCACATCATTACTCAGTCGATTGACTAATGTAGGTGTTCCAAAGTAATCTAAATCCTGATAAGAAAATGCAGTAATATGTGAGAACAATGCATTTCTTAAATCTGTGCCAAAGCCTTGTGATGCTTTTGCGGCTTGATATTGGCAGGTAATAGAAAAACCAAAACCAATCATAACCATAAAAATCATGATAAAGCTATAACGATATACCAGTTGTTGATCCTGTGCCATGATTCCATCATTGATCATATATGCCATAAGTGTTGGCAGAAGCAGTTCTAATATGGCTTCCATCAACTTACAAAATGGTCCAATGATACATTGTTTTCGATATGGTTTTAAATATTTTAACAATTCTTTCATTTTCATCATCCTTTTCGCCTTTATTATTATACCCAAGGGGTTGATATATGTATAATATTGGTTTAATATTTAAAATATATATAAAAAGTATGGTGATAAAAATGGATATTAAACAGTTACAATATTTCCTCACGATTTGTGAGGAAGGACAGATCACAGCAGCAGCAAGACGTTTACATATGGCACAGCCTCCCCTTTCTTATCAATTAAAGATGTTGGAAGAAGAACTTGGTGTAGCGTTGGTACTGCGTGGCAAGCATCATATACAATTAACAGATGCCGGAGAGTTATTAAGAGAAAAAGCCGAACAGATTTGCCGGCTTTGTGAGGATACAAAAAAAGAGGTACAGGATGCGAAAACACAAGTTGCCCATGAACTTCGTATTGGCATTGTATCAAGTTCCCATCATGCGTTTTTGGAAAATGGCATTCGTAAATTCCATGAAGATTTCCCTAAGGTTTCTTTTGTGTTAAAAGAAGGAAATACTTTTCAGATCCTGGAGCTATTAGAGAAAGGCCTGATTGAAATCGGCGTTGTCCGCACACCATATCCACAAAAGAATATAAAAGCAATCCCCTTTTGGGAAGAAGGAATGGTGGCGGTATGTGATAGAAGCCAATGTTTATCAAAAGATAATCGTTTAAAACTGCAGGATTTAACTAATGTGCCATTAATATATTATGAGCGCTATGCTTCCTTATTGGAGGATTGTTTTCTTCAATCTGGTCTGTTGCCTACATGTTTTTGTATCAATCAGGATGCCAGAACTTCCCTGTTATGGGCAAAAGCAGGATTAGGTGTTGCGATTGTTCCTAAAAGCGCAATTGCTCTTATCGAACATGAAAATTTAAAAATCTATGATATTGACCATCCACGTTTAACCACTTCCATTCATATTATTTGTATGAAGGATCGATATCTTTCAGAAACTGCACAGACTTTTATCGATTATTATAAATGAAATCTGCGAATATGCAGATTTTATTTTATTCCATATAATGTATATAGAAACGAGCCTTTCTAATCACAGCAAGGGAAAGGAAACCTTATACCTATCAAATCCTGAGGCACGTTTTTTGCCTGGGTAGACGTTCTATATACTCGCCCCCGCCAATTGGAGGCATACCCATGAACTTAAAAACCGTTAGGTCTTATCCCAGTTTCTTAAACCGCAGCCTGAGGACGTTTGAGTCCCCCGCATATAGAAAAAAACCTATCTCTTACGAAATAGGTTTCACGTTCCAAATGGTGGTCCCGGTCGGAATCGAACCAACGACACAAGGATTTTCAGTCCTTTGCTCTACCGACTGAGCTACGGGACCATTTGGTTGCGGGGGAAGGATTTGAACCAACGACCTCCGGGTTATGAGCCCGACGAGCTACCAGGCTGCTCTACCCCGCGATAAATGAGCAATAAATTTTAAACGCCTTAAACTTTTTGGCGGAGGAACTGGGATTCGAACCCAGGCGCCAGTTTCCCGACCTACCGGTTTTCAAGACCGGACCCTTCAACCACTTGGGTATTCCTCCAATTTTGTTATGAAATTGGTGGACCCTGTAGGACTCGAACCTACGACCCACCGGTTATGAGCCGGATGCTCTGACCAACTGAGCTAAGGGTCCAAATTAGTCAATTGGTGGCGGGGGCGAGACTCGAACTCGCGACCTTCCGGGTATGAACCGGATGCTCTAGCCAACTAAGCTACCCAGCCAAAAATATCATGGTCGGGATGACAGGATTTGAACCTGCGACCCCTTGATCCCAAATCAAGTGCACTACCAAGCTGTGCTACATCCCGATATTTTATGGCGCGCCCAGTAGGAATCGAACCCGCAACCTTTTGATCCGTAGTCAAACGCTCTATCCAGTTGAGCTATGGGCGCATATTTTTTTCTTTAGCACTGTTTGCCTCAGTGCCCTAATATAATACCAAACATATCCATAAGTGTCAACAACTTTTTTCAATTTTTTTTACTTTTTTTGAAGAAATTTTATTAACACCTTTTTCCCCCTTTAAATAAGGCCTAAATAAGGAGCACAACTAAATGTGCTCCTGGTTTTGTTTTCGATCTTTTGTAGCCTTTATGACCTTTTGCCTTGAAAATTCCTCACGTTCCTTCTCTTCCAAAGCATCACTAATAAACTTAATGTTACCTTCAAATTCCGGAATAACGATATTCTTCAAAGCATTTGCACGCTTCTGCGCTTTACGAATCGCATTGGCAAGACGATACACACTGTTCTCTACTTCCGCCAGTATAACAGTCATTTCTTTTACCTTATAAAAACACTTATACGCATAATCCAGTTTTGAATTGGCATGCTCCAATCCATAAGTTAATTCCAGACTCTGCTTATCATAATGAATTTTAGGTATCTCCACGCCCATTACACTACGATAGCTCACATGAACACCTGTATCAACAGGTACAGCCTCTACCAAGTCACTAATAACACCCAATGACATATTCGCCTGCTGTAACGCATAATAAGCCTTCTGGTACGTGATTGTAATTTCATCACGCAATAATCTTACACTATCCAATAAGCTCATCATTTCTCTTGTCAATATATTACGCTTACGATCCATCAGTTCATAGCCCATTTGTGCCAGCTGATTAGATTTCTTTGTCGCAATCAGATTTCCTTTTGTAGGAAACACCTGTTTATTTGCCATAACTATTCACCTGGATTCTCTAATTCTTTGATAATCGGTCCGGCTTTGATTTGAAAACGCTGAACAGCACGTTCATGGTCATAATACTGATCAAGGACTTCATTATCTACACGATCCAATTCACCACGTGGAAGAACGCTTAGTAAATCCCATCCAAGATCCAGTGTTTCTTCAATTGTTCTGTTTACATCAAATCCTTGATTTAAGAAATGCTCTTCAAATAATGTTCCAAAAGACATATATTGTTTATCAACATCACTTAATTCATCCTCACCAATAACACTGGCTAGACTTCTGGCATCCTGCACTTTCGCATATGCCGCAAACAACTGGTTACTGACATCAGAATGGTCTTTTCTTGTATATCCTTCACCAATACCATCTTTCATCAAACGTGAAAGGGATGGAAGTACTCCAACTGGTGGATAAACACCCATTTGATTCAAATTACGATCTAATACAATCTGTCCTTCTGTAATATAACCAGTAAGGTCAGGAATTGGATGTGTAATATCATCATTTGGCATGGTTAGAATAGGAATCTGTGTCACAGAGCCATTCGCCCCTTTGACGATCCCTGCTCTTTCATATAAGGAAGCAAGGTCAGAATATAAATATCCAGGATATCCTTTACGACCTGGAATTTCACCTTTACTACTTGAGAATTCACGTAGTGCCTCACAATAGGATGTGATATCCGTCAAAATAACCAATACATGCATATCATGTTCATATGCTAAATATTCTGCGGCAGTTAAAGCACAACGTGGTGTTAATGTACGTTCAATGATAGGGTCATTGGATAAATTGATAAACATAACAACTTTCTCCATAACGCCTGCTTCTTCAAAGGAACGTTTAAAATAATCCGCAACGTCATTTTTTACACCCATGGCCGCAAATACGATACAGAAATTTTTGCCATCTCCATCAGAAATCTTAGCCTGTTTTACCAGCTGTACTGCCAAGTCGTTATGAGGCATACCTGATCCTGAGAAAATAGGAAGTTTCTGTCCACGAATCAATGTCGTCAATGCATCAATACTGGAGATACCGGTATTGATATAGTTACGGGGATATACACGGGAAACCGGATTTAATGGCTGTCCATTGATATCTGCGCTTTTTTCAGCATAGATTTCACCTAATCCATCAATTGGTTTTCCACTGCCGTTAAATACACGGCCTAATAATTCTTTTGATAAAGGAAGCTCCATTGGCTTTCCTGTAAATTTTGTTTTTGTATTTTTTAAGCTTAATCCATTAGTACCTTCAAACACCTGAATTGCGGCACGTTTGCCATCCAGCTGTACAACTCTTCCCAAACGTGTGGAACCATCTCCACATTTTATTTCCACCATTTCTTCATAGCTGGCGTTTTCTACGTTGTCTAGGTAAACCAAAGGCCCATTGATTTCACTCAATCCTAAATATTGAAGACTCATATAAGCACTCCTCCTTCTTACGCATTCAAACTTTCGTTCACAGCTTTATCGATCATAGGGAAATAATCATCAAATGCTTCGATATGGTCGTTTGGCACATCATATTTCATCTTCGTGACATTATCAAAGATACCAGAAGCAATAATCTGACTCAATGATTTTCCTTCACTGACGATTTCTTTACAACGTTTATATAAATATAGGATAACATCCATCATTTTCAACTGTTTTTCCAATGGTACATACGTATCATCTTTATGGAATGCATTTTGTTGCAGGTATCCTACACGAATGACTTTACAGATTTCAATAACCAATTTTTGATCTTCCGGCAATACATCACTACCAATCAATTTTACAATTTCCATCAATTTTGCTTCTTCAGCCAACAGACTCATCAGCTCCTGACGATTACGCAAGAAACGAATATCTACATTTTTGTTATACCATTTGGTTAAATCACCAACATATTCTGAATAGCTTTCTGTCCAGTTGATCGCAAAGTAGTGTCTTGCATAAGCCAGTGATTTATCTAATGCCCAGAAACATCTTACAAATCGTTTTGTATTCTGGGTAACTGGTTCTGAGAAGTCATTTCCCTGTGGAGATACGGCACCAATGATAGATACACTGCCTTCCTGACCATTTAATGTTTCCATATATCCAGCACGTTCATAGAATTGTGAAATTCTTGATGGCAGATATGCTGGGAACCCTTCTTCTGCAGGCATTTCTTCCAAACGTCCACTGATTTCTCGAAGTGCTTCTGCCCAACGAGAAGTAGAATCGGCCATGATTGCGACATGATAACCCATATCACGATAATATTCTGCAAGTGTTAAACCTGTATAAATACTAGCTTCACGAGCAGCTACTGGCATATTTGACGTATTGGCGATCAATACAGTACGATCAGTCAAAGGACGATTACTCTTTGGGTCAATCAGTTCTGAGAATTCTTCCAGAACCTGTGTCATTTCGTTACCACGTTCTCCACAACCTACATATACGATGATATCAGCATCACACCATTTGGCAAGCTGATGCTGCGTCATGGTTTTTCCTGTACCAAAACCTCCAGGTATAGCTGCTGTTCCACCTTTTGCGATTGGAAACAGTGTATCAAAAATACGCTGTCCAGTAATCAATGGAACACTAATTGGCAAACGCTGAGCGACAGGTCTTGCCTGTTTGATTGGCCATTTCTGACATAATGTCAGTGTATGAATTTCATCTTTATCATCTTTTACCTTGATAATTTCATGATTGATATTGTAGCTTCCATCACTTACAACTTCAACTACTTCACCATACAGCGTTGGTGGAATCATACAGCGGTGTTCAATCAAATCCGTTTCTGGCAAAGTCGCAAAAATCTGGCCAGGCACGACTTGATCTCCTACTTTTACTTTCACACTGACATTCCATAATGCTTCTTCATCTAATGGTGCTACATTGCTTCCGGTCGCAATAAATGCGCCGGATTCTTTTGCTATTTCTTTTAATGGACGTTCAATTCCATCAAATATATTTCTTAAAATACCAGGCCCCAGTGTTACGGAAATTGGACTTCCTGTTGGTTCTACAGGTTCACCAGGCTTTAATGAAGTCGTAGATTCATATACCTGAATCGTTGTGACTTCTTTACTGATGCTGATGACCTCTCCCATCAGTTTCTTATCTCCGACAAACACTTTCTCCATCATAGAGAAATCTGTTGCATTTCTTACCTTTACAACTGGACCGTTTATGGAATAAATTACATTTTCACTCACATTATCACCTCTAGCGCATGGAATCCACGCATCATTTGGATTATTTAATAAACAATCCAGAATTTGTATAGAACCATTCTTTCTGTTCTTCAATCGCTGTATCGAAGGTTTCGTCTACGACAATTCCCATCTCAACGCATTCTAAACGAAAACCGCCAAGTACGATATCTGTATCTATCTGTACTTCGCAATCTTTTCCATAGGCCTTCTTGATATCATCCTGATAAGATGCATCTTCTTTACCTATTAAGAAAACAGCATGTGCAAAGTTGTTTTTACCCAGCTCTTGTGCTTTCTTTTTCAGATAATCACGATAATCACCCTGCTTCGTAAACGATTTGATTTTGTCTTTTGCTTCTTTAAACACAAGATCAGCCAGTTCTTTACGCTTGGCCATCAGTTTACGACTGGTTTCTTCATGCGCTTTACTTAAGCGGATTGCATGTTCGCTTTGCAGTTCTTTTAATTCCTGCTCACGAACCATGCCAGCTTCTCTTTGCGCATCAGCTTCTAATCCCTGAAGAGCTTTTTCACGAATATCTGCTATCTCGTCGTCGATCTGCTTGATTTCAATACCGCTAACACGATCGATTTCATCTTTAAAATATTGCTCAAGCTTCATTTTGTCATCTAACATAGCAAACACCTCATAGTTTTACCCCAATTGCTTCACTTACGTATCGATCGATTGTTTCACCAATTTTGGCAGAACCATGACGATCCGGTATTTCCACAATCAACGGTTTTTTCAATTTTAATTTTAATTCAGAAATAACATCTGGGCAAGTCTGAATCAATTTTGTTGTCATTAAAATGATGGCGACATCTTCCATGTGCATCGCTTTTTCCAATTCTTCCAGGACTTCCTGGCGTTCATGTACGACAACTCCTTCGATTCCTGCCAAACGCATTCCCATCTGCGTATCGATATTATCACTGAGCAGGAAAAATCTCATAGGAATTCTCCTTTCTGATTTTATAATTTCATGAAGATAATGAAGATAGAGATCAACAGACCATAAATAGCAACACCTTCACCTAATGCAACGAAGATCATAGATTTACCGAAGTTTTCTTTGTTTTCAGAGAAAGCACCAATAGCAGCAGGAGCTGCAGCAGCTACGGCAATACCAGCACCTAATGCTGATAAACCAGTTGATAATGCAGCAGCGATAAAGCCTAATCCCTGACCAATAGATCCAGCCATCTTATCCGCAACATCTGCAGTTTCTGCAGCATATGCTTTTGTAGCAGAGAAGAATACTGTTCCCAATACTAATGCGAAGAATAAGCAGATATGTGAAACCATACGTACTTTTGCACTCTTTACACTTGTTTTACCTCTGAATACATTGACTAATGGCAATGAGATCAATACTAAAATAATAAATGGTATTAATAATTCTAATGGACTTAACATAATTTGTTCCTCCTGTTTAATTTAGTTCCTTTAATGATTGAAATGCTACACCGTTTCCATTGAAGTAACGTGAGAACATTTCATAAAATTCTAGACGCAGTACCTGAATACCAACGATCATGCCTTCCAGACACATAACCAGAATGTTTCCGAAAATTCCAACAAGCAGTCCACCTGCACTACCGACCATTCCCATAATCAAGGTTACGGCCATCATCATTCCGGCATGTGATAAAACGAATCCGCCAACACGCAAATAAGAAATCGTATTGGTGATATAGGATAAGCATACCTCTAGCAGTTCAAAGATACTTTCGATACAGAATGCCCCAAAACCTTCTGGGTACATTGCTTTGTTTTCTAATTTATTTGTGAATGGTTCTTTCATAAAGATCAATACCAATGGAAGAATCAGACAAACAAGTACAAATGGAATTGTGAACAGATTGTTTCCACTTAATAAGGTATAAGCAAGACCACCTACTAAAGATGTGTAGAATACAAGTCCTGCAACACCGTTTTGTGAAAAGAACAGTTCTCCCATATTTTTGTTTTTGATTTGTAGGAAAATATTTACACACATACTGAATATAATCAGAAATGCGCCAATACCAACAGATAAAACCAGAAGAATTGGAATGAATTCACTCGTCATAACTTCAATTGGTTTTTCACTTAATCCAAATACCGTTTGATATACAGGATTCAATAAGGTTTCATTTCCAAATACTGAGCCATAAATAAATCCAAAAATCGTAGAAGAGATTCCAATACGTACGCCTACATCGCCCAGCTGCATGCCTTTATATTTATAGGCTAAATATCCTACCAATATTAATACAAGCCCCTGGCCAACATCGCCAAACATCATACCAAACAATAAGGTATACGTAACTGCGACAATTGGTGTTGGATCAATTGCTTCATATTCTGGAGTACCATACATCTCTACAAACATTGAGAACGGCCTGGCAAACCACCCATTCTTTAGTTTTGTCGGAGGCGCGAGTCGCTTGTCACTGTGAGCAGGACGCACTTCGATTTCCACCTCCTTCAAGTCTTCAAATGTACGTTTCAATTTATCCACGTCATCTTCGACTATAAAGCCTATAATAGAGAATCTTTCTCCCAAACCAACAACATATTTTCTAGCTTCATATGTGTGATTCAAAAAATCTAATTCGCCTTTGATTTCCGCAAAACGTTCTCTGCATTCATCTTTTAATTTCGCAAGCACTTCATTTACATGCTGCAGCTGTTTGTAATCGTTGTCGATTTCTTCCTGCAGCGTTTCTTTTGCACGTTCTGGCGTTCCATGAACAAACTCTGGGATACGGATACGTTCAAAGTATAGACTAGAGAAAATGTTATCTACATCTCCTTCATATTTTTCCGTTGTCAGATATACACACCAGCTATAGGTATCATCCTGACTGAAGGATTTAAATACAAATGGACGGTTACGATAATATTGCAGTTTCTCTACACTATCCAAAGGCAGTCGTCCAAAACGAATCTTGATATATTTACATTCAAATAAATCATCAAGGTTTAAATCAATGCTTTCGATATTTCTTACCTGTATCAAAGCATCTTTGTTTTCTTGTATTACCGTTTCCAAATCTTTTTGAACAATCGCACCATCCAGATATCTTTTATGGATATCATCGATATATGCTTTGATTTCATCCAGATCATAATCAGGACTTCGCATTTCTTTTTCCGGCACATCTAATTCCATATCGGAAACGACTTCTTTAAAGTGATTTAACACTTCAACGATGGGGTTTTCTTCTACCAGCGTTGTTAATCCATGAACACTGTCCACAAATTTTGTTGCTGGTTCTGGATGAAAGTAATCCAGGTCTACAAATTTCAGAAGCACATCATTCAGGTACTCATTGTCCCCGGTAATATTGATCAGCTTCATCTTTGCAATTGCCATCACACATTCTCCTTTCTAATAAATCAACATCTTGGCGATATCTTCACTATCCACCTGATAGCGAACTCCTTCAATAATGTTGATGATGTTGTCTAATTCCAGTTTCTGCAGATATAAGTAGGAACTGAATACCAACGGTGCACTTTGGGAATAGTATATATTCTTTCTTGCCCGTTTATAACGGTATTTATCCATATACCATTCGATATACAGATGTTTACTGTCATCTGTTTTCAGATGATACCAGCAATTTTCCAGTTTCTTTAGGAAACCTTTTGTTGTTGGCTCTGCCAGTAATTCTTCTACCTGACTCGCACTAATGTGATCATATACAGGAAATAAAGAATCACGGATAATGTCTTCTCGTGCATGGAAGTAACGTTTAAAACGATATATCTTCGTTAAATTGGATAACTCCACATCTACACTAAAAAACTCTTTTACTTCTTTTTTGGTTTTACCCTTCATGACATGATCGATTACATCAAACACATGTCCATAGTACCATTTGTTTAATGCAGTTTCACACGCCGTATAGGCGATCTCGCCTTCTTTTCCTTTGGCGACACGATAAGGCAGCAAAACATTGTAATACATTGTCTTTTTCAGTACATCCAACAATTCATCATACGTATGGACATTTCCAAGACGCAATAAATCAAAACTCGTATATCCTTTTAAGAAAATTGGAAGTTCTGCGATTGCATCCTCATATTCTTCACTGATCAGAACACGGATACGCTGAAGGATCAAATCCATCTCAATTTGTTGCATATGCAACTGATAGTAATCCTTGTATGATGATTCTGCATAACGATACAGCTTCATTGTTTGTCTGAATCCATCACGTCGTAACATAGATTCCAGCTGACCTCGATGAATGTTGTTTTCACGTACATCTTTCAAGGCATCTGCATATTGTGTTTCATTCTTCAGATAACCTGCGATTTCTGAAACACTGCGTTTATGAAGCAGCTCGTTATAATCTTCTTCATTCAGCTGTTTGCCATGCATACTTTTTGCTTTGGAGACAATGACACCTGTTGCCATATTCATAAGGTCTCACCTCCTTGATGATACTGCCGGGCTACGAATTTAAGCAATGCTCTACAATTCTTTCCACCCATGTTTCCCTGTTTGTGTCATACTTCTGCTGCAGGTCCAAAAGTGCTTCCTTAAACAAAGATTCTTCCTGTTCAATTGATTCCGCAAGTTCTTTGTCCATTTCGGCTCGCTTTTCCAAGATACAGCGTTTTGTTTCTTCCTGATACTTGGCTTTGATCTCATCTTTTTGTTCCTGTATCAGATCTTGGACGCTGTTTTTTTCCTGCTTTTTCAATGCGACATTGTTTCTGGCCTTTTTATCTGCCTCTACAATATTTCTGATTAGCTCTTCCAAAAAACGATACCTCCTTTGCCTTTATTATAGCACTGTTCGGTTTATGGTGTTACCTAAAACCTTTTAAAAGTATAAACCTTTTACATATGGCTTGCAAGCAAAATATATAATTATTTTCGCATTTATTAACCTAGGTTAAATTTTAGAATTTTTTTCTTTTTTGGAATATAAAAAAAGTTGCAAAAGCCTTTATTAAAGGGCTTTCACAACTTTTACCTTACTTAAGAAGCACGGCTTTCTTTTTTACTTTCTCCAAAGATCTGATGAGATTTTTTCTCTAGTTCTTCTGTTTCGCTGTAATCATCAACAAGATCACTTTCTGTATAAACATCAGGATCATTTGCACGATCAGCAAATGCGAATTTCAACAATACTGGCGTAACCACAGTAGTCAATACAACCATGATGATGATTGGTCCAAAGAAATCTGGATTCATTAGTCCCACTGCCATACCTTTGCTTGCAACAATCAATGCGACCTCACCACGAGAAATCATACCAATACCAATACGTAAACTCTGAATATTTTCATAATGGCAGATTTTCGCACCCAGACCACATCCAACAATTTTGGTTAGAATTGCGATAATCATCAATAAAACAGAGAAGATCACAATACTGCTTGTCATTTCAGGCAATACGACCTTTAAACCAATACTTGCGAAGAATACTGGTGAAATCAACAAGTAAGACAATGTTTCAATACGCATGGTCACATAGGTTGCTTTGCTTGTACCTGAGATAATCAAACCGGCAATAAAGGCACCTGTGATATCTGCGACACCAAAGAATTCTTCTGCACAATAGGCAAACAATAAACAGAAGGCAAATGAGATGATAGAGAATCTTCTTCTCACCTTATCATCACGATCAAACCATTTTTCAATCAGTTTTCTTGCGATCAGTCCAATAATGACACTGCATACAAAGAAGGCAACGATCTTCATCAATACAACGGCAAGATTTACACTTGTATCCGCCATACCTGTAATAATTGTTAATGCAACAATACCTAGAATATCATCAATTAAGGCAGCTCCTAAAATGGCATTTCCACTAGGTGTGCTTAATTTACCCATTTCTTTCAATGTTTCTACACTGATACTAACGGATGTTGCTGTTAAGATAACGCCAATGAACATGTTTTGTAAGAATGCATTATCGCCTGTGTTATAGAAACTTGCCAGGAAATATCCTGCCACAAGAGGCACCAATACCCCAATCAAGGCGATCACAAAACTGCTCTTTCCACTTTTCTTCAATTCACTGATATCTGTTTCCAGACCTGCCGAGAACATCAATACGATGACACCGATTTCTGCTATCTGATCGGTAAAGGCAGATTCGTGAACGAAGTCCAATACTGCTGGTCCTAAGATAATTCCAGCCACCAATGCTCCAACGACCTGTGGCATTTCAATCTTTCTGGTCAATAAACCGAAAAACTTTGTGCTCAACAGAATCAATGCAACATCTAATAAATATCTGTAAGATTCCATGCTATACTCCACTCTCTTTCAACTTAGCCTTGATTATTATACATCGCTTTTTTGAAAATGCAATTCTTTTTGTGAAAAAAATCGAATTTTTCACTATACTATTTTTGCATAACATCTAAAAATATCGATATAATGCTACATCTTCGAGTGTAAACGTTTTTTGATCTAATTGTTTTATAGATGGATAATCCTTTGTAAAGTGAAAGCTTACCTGATATGCGCATAATGCCTGATAAGTAATGACATCCTTTTTCCCGCCATATTTCACATCTCCTAACAATGGATGCTTTAAATATGCCATAACTGCACGTATCTGATGGCTCTTCCCTGTCAATAATGAAACCTCCACAAGACTTTTTCCATCTTTTTCTTTTAAGACACGATACCCTGTTTCAATACGTTGATAGCCTTCTTTCGCATAAGGTATGATATCTGCTTTGTTATGCTCCATCTTTTTATGATATAACACCAAATGATCCTGTTTTTTCTTTAAACTGCCTTCCACAATACATAAATATCGTTTATCTAGCTCTCTTTCACGTATTACCTCATTCATCTGGCGCAGCGCTTCACTGGTTTTAGCACAGATGACGATTCCCTGAGTATTGCGATCGATGCGATGACATAAGGCTGGCGCAAAGCTTTGTTCCTTATCGGGATCATACTCCCCTTTTCTATATAAATAATGCAAAAGACGATCTGCCAGATTATCCTGCAGTTGACTGGTATCACTGTGTGCAAGCAAGCCAACCGGCTTATTCACAATGATAAGGGCTTCATCTTCATATATAACATCTAAGTCTGATGGCAGCTTGGTAAACGCCCGTTCTTTTTTGGACTCAAAAAATTCCTCTGGGATAAAGCACTGCATCACATCTCCCTCTTGCAGCCGCTGGGATATTTCACAACGTTTCCGATTCACTTTGATTTTTTTATTTCTTATATATTTATACATCAGACTTTTTGGCATATCTTTCATTGTTTTCATGATAAATTTATCTACACGCTGATCTGCATCATTTTTTCCGATAACGATTTCTCTCATTTATACCACTCACTTTCTCAAGTACCTTAAAAGTATACCACAAAACTTACCATATGCTTTTGTTTCTTACGAATTCCTTATCTCCTCTTTGTTTTTTTCTTTAAATCATATACAATGTAGGAAGTGTGAAAGGGTGTCGCTCATGTATCAAATACAATTATCCGTTAGAAATCTGGTGGAGGCGCTATATCTTGGTGGTGATTTAGTGTCTACATCACAAAGTATGGAACGTGCCAATTTAGGAGCCAGGATTCATCGACAGATCCAGTCAAAATATGGAGAACATTATCAAAGTGAAGTCTATTTAAAAATCACAAGTGAGCTGGAAGATTTCTGTTTTACCATCGATGGACGTGCCGATGGCATCTGTATAAATGATGACAAGGTATTGATTGATGAAATCAAAACCACCTATGTGCCTTATGATGAAATCGATGAATCACATTTTGTCCACTTTGCGCAGGCCTATATTTATGCTTATATCTATGCACTTGATCATGATATCAAAGAGCTGGATGTACAGATCACATATTATCAATTAGAAATCAATGAAGTGAAATGCTTCCTGCATCATAAGACTTTTGATGAACTGGAAAGCTTTTATTTTGATACCCTTAAACAATATTTAAAATGGGCGAACCTGAAAAAAGATGTGATAGAAACATCACAAGCTTCCTTAAAGCAGTTACATTTCCCCTTTTCTGATTATCGCAAAGGACAGCGCCAGTTTGCTGTTGCGGTATACAAAACCATTCTAGATAAAGATATCCTGTTTGCACAGGCACCCACCGGTATAGGAAAAACGATTTCTACCTTATTTCCAGCATTAAAAGCCATCGGAGAAAAGAAATGTGAAAAGATATTTTACTTATGTGCCAAAAATATAACCGCATCTGTGGCTTATGATACCATCTCCTTGATTTATGATCAGGGTGTTCGCTTTAAAACCGTTGCCATCACCGCAAAGGATAAAATCTGTTTTTTAGAAGAACGCAATTGTGATCCTAAACACTGTCCATATGCGAAGGGATATTTTGATCGCTGTCAAGATGCATTATATGAACTAGTTTCACAAAATGATTTTATTGAAAAGGATATTGTGTGCAACGTTGCACAGGATCATATGGTCTGTCCATTTGAATTAAGTCTGGATGCTTCTTTATATGCGGATGTGATCGTATGTGATTATAATTATGTTTTTGATCCAAGGGTTTATTTAAAGCGTTTCTTTACAGAAAAAGGAAATTATGTCTTTTTGGTGGATGAGGCGCATAATCTTGTGGAGCGTGCAAGAGAAATGTATAGTGCTTCCTTATATTTATCTAATTTTGAAGATGCGAAAAAGCTGTTGCCAAAAGATCGTAAACTGGTATATAACAGCATACAAAATATCATCCGACTCTTAAAGAAAATACGCAAAAGCTGTGAAGAAGAAGATAATTTCCAATATTATCCAGTTCTGGATGAAACCTTATTATCCACGATCAGTAACTTTTGTGAGCATCTGGATGCATATTTTCAAAGTGAACATGATGAACAACATGATGATACGTTAAAACAATTATATTTTGATTGTATCAATTTTGGGAAAATTGCTGATTTCTTTGATGAACACTTTGTTTATTATATCGCAGTGGAAGGCAAGGACTGCATGGTGAAACAGTTTTGTATGAACCCGGTTCATCCAATATCTGATATATTAAAGAAAGGGCGTTCTACGATTTTCTTTAGCGCTACCTTATCTCCCATCGATTACTATTTAACTTTATTGGGTGGAGATGAAAACACCAAACGATTATCACTGCCTTCTCCATTTGATGCGAAGAATTGTTGTTGTATGATTGCCAATCAGATTTCAACCAAATATGCCAGACGACAGGCCTCTTTGCCAGCGCTTGTTTCCATGATTTATGCCAGTGTATCTATGAAAGCCGGCAACTATATTGTATTTGCGCCAAGTTATGCCTATATGCATCAGATCTATGAGGCTTTTGTGAAATGTTATCCCCATATCAAAACAACCATACAAGCACAAAATATGAGTGAAAAAATGAAAGAAGAATTTTTATCTTCTTTTGATCAAAGTGATTCCCTGCATGTTTATTTCTGTGTCATTGGTGGTATGTTTTCTGAAGGAATCGACTTGAAACAGGAACGTTTGATTGGTGCGATCATCGTAGGTGTTGGCCTTGCGCAAATCAATCCCCAACAGGATTTGATCATGCACCATTTTGATGAAATCAATCACATGGGATTTTCTTATGCCTATCAATTTCCCGGTATGAACAAGGTCTTACAATCAGCAGGCAGAGTCATTCGTTCTAGTGCTGATAAAGGTATGATTTTATTGATTGATGAACGTTATACAACCAATCGTTATTTATCCTTATTGCCACCGCATTACCGTCATTTTAAAACCGTATCTAGGCCAGAAGATGCGATGCATATCTTACAAGATTTTTGGAGGTCCATATGAAATATCATAAATCAATTCCCATCGTTTTTCTTAGCCTGTCTATGCTTTTTATAGGATATTATGCCCTGTTATCCATTAGTTATGGAATCAATGGCATTACCTTTTCCTGGACATGGCTTTGTATGGGCATCCTGTTATTCGGGATTGCTATCTTTGAAATAATCAAAAAGCGCCATCTGTTATCGTATTTTCCTAAAGTTCTTCGTATCCTGTGTATCATCTTTATGGTAACTTCCCTTGGTATATTCACAATCAAGGTGGGGGCGATTGTAAAGTGTGGTCAACATGTATCCAAAACCCAGTATGATACAGTGATTGTATTGGGTGCTCAGTTAAAAGGCGAACAGATATCACGTTTACTGCGCTATCGTTTGGAAGCAGCTTTAAAATTCCATGAACAATATCCAAATGCGACCATCATTGTCAGTGGAAGCCAGGGGCCATTAGAATCACGAAGTGAAGCAAGCGCCATGAAGGCATGGCTGATGCAGCATGGTATTGAAGAATCACAGATTCTTATGGAAGATCAAAGCCGTAATACAAATGAAAACTTTGCGTTTAGTAAAAAGCTGTTAAAAAAAGACACTCCCGTGAGTGTCATATCCAATGATTTCCACATGTATCGTGCCAATGTACTGTGTAAACAAAATGGCATGCAATGTGCATTATACCCTGCGAAAAGTGATTTTGATTTATCTTTTAATTTTTATTTCCGTGAATTCTTTGGTGTGATCAAAGATCAATATCTAACAAAACTGCAGTAGCCATTCCTGGGCTTGTTTCATCGTATCTACGCTTGGACACCCGGTATTCTGCAGTTTTTCTTTATGTTCATGACCATCCGCAATCAACAAACAATGACATCCTGCATAAGCTGCGACTTCACTATCATGTACACTATCACCGATAAAGATGGTTTCTGCTTTACATAAGCCTGCCTTTTCCACAAAGTTCTTTGCTAATTCTGCCTTTGAATGCGCATGAATATTATCTAGTCCCTTGATATCCTCAAAATAAGGAGTGATATCGTATTGTGCCAGCTGTTCCTTTAAAAAGCTGATATCACTTGCACTCAATAAATACTGGTGAACACCTCGTGCCTTCATCATCTCTAGTGTTTCCATTACATCACGATGCAGCTCACAATCAAGTGAATGTGGCTGATAATAATCCATATATTGTTTTGCCAATTGTGAAAATGGCGTTTTATCAAAATCAAATCCTACTTTTTTGTAATATTCAATGACCGGGAATTGAAAATACCGGCGATATTCTTCTTTTTCAAGAACTAATGGCAAATGCTGTGCTTCTAACAGCTGGTTTAATGCTTCCATACTGATATCGATATCATCTAACAGCGTTCCATTCCAGTCCCAGATTATATTTGTAATCTTCATAAATGCCTCCATTCTCTCGCTACGTGCGAGCACAAATTTTAATGAAACACCAATGCAGTCCACAAAGCGCTATAATAGACTTAGAGAAGAAGTACACTACAGAGCACGTGGAGGTGAGTGATGTTTTCTGTTCCTTAGTTTAACTCGTATAAATATCTGTGCAGTCTCCTGTCCATGCACAAACTTTTGTTCCCTTTGAGGACGTACACTTACCAATGAAGTAATCTTGTTATTTAACTCGATATACTTGAGAGCACAGGAGACAGTCAATGCTTCTTCTTCCTCTTTTTAAGGAGGTGATCATCATGCGTCGCGTGATGTATCCCATTGCTTGTGGTATTGATGTCCATAAGAAGAAATTAGCTTGCACAATCGTTATCGCCAAAAGTATTCAGGATGAACCTGTTTACCATCATCGCAATTTTTCTACTCACAATTATGACCTTGTGAAACTCGCTGATTGGCTTACTCATTTTGACTGTCACTGTGTCTGTATGGAATCCACTGGCAAGTACTGGACCCCTGTATTTAACTACCTTGAAGATCGTGATTTTGATATTACTATCACTCATCCAAAGTATGTTAAATCTCCTAAAGGTAAGAAAACTGATTTTCTTGATTCCATCCATATTGCCGATTTATTTCAAATGGGTGAAGTTCAGCCTTCTTATATACCTGATAAAGAATTTCGTCAACTTCGTGATCTTTCTCGCTATCGTTATAAAATCACAAATTTTATCTCTTCTGAAAAAAATCGTATTCAAAATTGTCAGACGATGTCCAATATCACTTTGGCTTCCGTTGTTTCTGACCCTTTTGGTGTTAGTGCTTCCGCTGTTTTTTCTGAATTGCTGATTTCTCCTGATTTTGATGATGCTCATATCAGATCCTTGCTACGTGGCTCATTGAAGAAGAAAAGCGAGGAAGTTCTCAATTCTATCAGAGGATTTCATCTTGGTGATGATCAATCATTCAAAGCACTTCTTGCTCTTGCTCATAAACAGTTCCTCGCTGAAATGAAAACAGATATTAGTTCAGAAATCTCAAAAAGGTTATCTAAATATCAACCCTTTATCGATCTTGCACTTCAAGTGCCAGGAATCGGTTATGATTCTGCTACAACGATAATTGCAGAAGTTGGCGTGGATATGAGTGTCTTTCCTGATGCTGAGAACTTCACTTCCTGGATTGGCCTTACCCCTACCAATAATGAGAGTGCCGATAAAAAGAAATCTGTTCGTACATCGCATGCTGGCACTTATCTGAAACCTACCCTTATACAATGTGCACTTGCCGCACTCAAAGTTAAAAAGTGTCCGTATTTCAAAATCAAATATGATAAGATAAAAAAGCGCAGAGGTCATAAACATGCTATCATCGCTATTGCCAGAATGATGGCTGCCTGCCTTTATCATATGTTCAAAGATCTAAAGGATTTTCACCCATCCGATTACGAGGAATTAATGAATCCACATCCACCTAAACCTCGTAAACAGGATGTTCAAGCAGCTTTAGAACTTTTACAATCTGCAGGAGGATATACTATCACTCCTATTACTGCCGCAAGCTAATTTGTAATTTGTATTCTATTTTTTTAACTGTTCACTTTTGTGTTTTTTTTAAGTTACCCTTTTCTCATTTTGTTGTTTCACACTTTCACCTCACTCATGTTATTATACCATGTGCAAAGGAAAATATGATAATGAATTCTTAGTGTTTTATTTGTGAAACTGGTGAGTATGTAGATGTCAGCCAGCCATTCATTAAATGATTTACTTCTTCCATGGTTTCCAATTCATCGTCATTGATTCCCAAACCATGCAGATAGATACCATCATGTATCTGTTGTTTTAAATGGCCCTCATATACATCCTGATGCATAGCATCTAAATAATAAGAGGATACTTGTTTGCCTTTAAAATCATACCAGCTTAAAAACTGTTTCATAGATTCAGAGGTATCATCCTGATGTGCAATATCACCTAATAATATCAGATCAAAATTGTCCGCATCCGGTACCTGCGCATGATCAATGTCATAAAGTGAGATATCCATTTTTTGATTGATACGCTCTGTAAGAATATGTAGACGCTTTATTTCATCATGATAAAGCACCAATATTTTCTTATCATGGTTTATATTTGTGCGTGTGATTTCTAAATGCCGGGGTTCTTGTTTGGGAATCATTTGAAAAATCCCTGAAGATACACAAATAATCACCCATATTTGTAGTAAAAGTTTCATATTATCCCTCCATCAAGCTGTATCATATCAGATCAATCCCTCATATTTTGTCAAAGAAAAAGACCTTGCGGTCTTTTATTCATCATAATCAAAGTCAAAATCATATGCATCTCTTTGGTTATCTTCCTCTTCATCATAACGACAGTTTCTTAAACACTGACGATATTGTGCACGACAGCGGTCCTCACATGTTGGACGTTTTGGTGGACATGGTCTTGGTGGGCAAGGTCTAGGTGGACATGGTTTTGGACGACAGTTGCACGCATTGTTTCCACATCCACAACTACACTGGCTGCCACAGCCACAATTTGAAGAATTACCACAGTTTGGTTTCTGATTACAGCAGTGATTATTTCCACAGCCTGGACGGAATGTATTCTGGCACGCACAACGTCTGCGAGAATTGTTACAGCCACACCCCTGATTTACTAAAATACGTTCCCCATTACGATTACAGCTATTCATGTTATCATTTGAACAGTTACATCTTGAACTATACACGAAAGATTCCTCCTTTATCAATGAGATTTTCTATCCATCTCAATTTACTATATGCAAACCCGGTAATTTGCCTTAGGCATATCTCATTCATCAAAAGAAAAAGAGGTACATTTACCTGTGATAGTAAAAAATACCTCTTGCCATACCTAATGTATTGCCTTTTAATAGATATTGTTTCAGATTTCGCTGAAGACTGGTAGTTTCAGGATAATCTGCGATATCCATTACATCGCCAAAGATGCGTTCTTCGCCCTGATGACAGGATTCATCAATTTCATAAATATGAAATAATGATTGAAAACGTAAGATATTACAATCCTTTGTCAACATTTTTTGTAAGGCAGGATGTAGTAACCAGCTTTCACCCCAAAACCATGCGCCTTCCATATGATAAAAGGACAACGCCTGATTTAAAGATCTGATACAATCTTCATACACCAGTGCTTCTCCTTGTGCTACATGAATTTCAATTACCTCATCCCCCTGTTTTTTATGATAAGCAGGGATATCTTTAGTCAAATGAATCTTTTGAAAAGCCAATCTTCCCAAACGGAAAACCTCCATACAAATATGAAACCTTAACCAGATAACTTCATCAATTCCCCATTCATGAAATGTAGCATAACAGTTTTGACACCATAGGGTGATATCATAAAATGTATCCTTATAAACACGTTCCTCGATTCCTAACGCATCATAATCATCTTTGATATCAGCGGCTAATTCCAATATTAGACGTAAAGAAAACAAACGGTGTTGATGTTGTTTTCTACAGAAATCCAGAAATAAAGCTTCTTGTGTACATAGCCTTTTTCCCTCTTTCTTCATCTGTTCCGTAAAAGGATAGGCAAGCGCTGCTTCATAAGCTTCCAAAGGCAGGCTGATTAATTTTGCCAATGTTGAAATCTTCATATCATTCCTCCAGCATAGCCGCAAACACATCTAGTTTTGTATAACGGTTCACACAGAATCTAGGTAATGCGTAATCATCATCTGATATGACTGCTTTTCGATTTTCATTAAACCCAAATGCTAATTTTACACCCTTCTTCTTTAACACCTTTTTCGCAAGTGGATTGCTGTGTCCATAAGGATAGGCAAGGTATGTTCCATCCACAAGTGCATTACTTTGTGTAATATCTTTGATTAATTCTTTTTCACTTTTTTGATCAATCGCAAATCCTTTATCTTTATGATGTAAATCATATGTATGAGAATAGAAATCAAGGGAAGATGCTTTGATATCAGCTAAGGAAGCGTGCTGACGTTTGGTATGATCATATGGCCCATGTTCTTTGATATCGGAAGCAATCGCAAAAACAGTACCATGAAACCCATAGCGCTTAAGTATTGGCTCTGCATAATGAATGGTTGATAAAAAGCCATCATCAAATGTCAATACCACACTTTTGTCAGGGATTTTTTTACCTTCTTTTTTCCATGCATAGACCTCATCCAGGGTTAAGCTCTGATATCCATGATCATATAAATACTTCATCTCTTCTTCAAAAGTGGAAAGTTTTGTGACCCACATATTGCCTTTAAAATGGGTTTCAGCCTCATGATCTGGTGCTATATGATGAAAGCCAAGAATCGCAAGCCTTGTATTATCTTTATGCATTCCCGCATAAAATAAATACAATAATAGTGCAGCGCAAATAATGATACAGGTCATACGTCTTTGTTTTGACATCATCGCATAACCTTTCTCATCAGCTGTTCTTTCCATTTTTTATATGGATAATAGCGAAATGGCAGATCGATCAGATTTGATTTTTTCACAATGGAGCGCATATGGGAGAACGTTAAAAAAGAATCATATCCATGGTATGCCCCCATGCCACTTTTTCCAACACCACCAAAGCCCATATAGCTGCTGGCAAGATGAATGATCGTATCATTGATACAGCCACCGCCAAAACTGCATTCTTTTAAGACTTTTTTCTCGTGTTCTCTGTTTGTGGTAAACAGATATAATGCCAATGGATGCTCCTTTGAATGGATGAAGTGGATAGCCTCTTGCAAGCTGTCATAAGTAACTACAGGCAGAATGGGCCCAAAGATTTCTTCCTGCATGATCTTTGCGTGCAGATTAGATACTTCCATAATGGTTGGTTCTATTTGTAGACGTTCTCGATTCATACGACCACCACAACAGATGGTTCCCTGATGTAGATAAGCGCATAACCGATCAAAATGTTTTTCATTTATGATACGTGGATAATCTGGATGATGAATAGGATCATCTCCTAGTGCTTTTTGTATTTCATCATGCATATAACAGATGAGTTCATCTTTGATGGAGCGATGAACCAATATATAATCAGGAGCGACACATGTTTGTCCGGCATTTAACAATTTTCCAAACACAATACGCTTTGCGGCCCGTTTGATATTTGCGCTTTCATCTACGATACAAGGACTTTTTCCACCTAATTCAAGGGATACCGGTGTTAGGTTTTGACTGGCTTTTTCAAGTACCAGTTTTCCCACCTGTGTTCCTCCAGTAAAGAAGATATAATCAAAACGCTGATTTAGCAGTTGAAGATTTTCTTCCCGTCCTCCTTCCACCACCGTGATATATTCTGAAGGAAAGTATGCTTCTATCATTTCTTTAATGACATGTGCAGTATGTGGAGCATATGCACTTGGTTTGATGACGACAGTATTACCTGCCGCAATTGCGCCAATCGTCGGCTCCAAACAAAGCTGGAATGGATAATTCCATGGTGCCATTATCAAAACCACACCATAAGGCTGTGGCACAACAAAACTAACCGATGGAAAATGTACCAATGGTGTTTTTCTTCTGCATGGTTTTGAAAAATCATCTATATGACGCAGCTGAAAGGTTAACTCCTCCAACACCAAACCGATTTCACTCATAAAAGCCTCTGTGGAGGATTTATGTAAATCTTTGTATAACGCTTCTTCAATAGCCTTTTGATAGTTTCTAATTGCTTTGCGAAGTGTACGCAGGGCTTGTTTTCGATATGCGATATCCTTTGTTTGATGACTTTGGTAAAATGTACGCTGATTTGCGATCGTTGTTTCTATATTCATAAATATTCACCTGTATTCTATAAAAAATAACACATCTAAGTATATCATATTTATAGACCTTTGAACGTAAAGATTTATGTACGTGTGAAAGAAGTTGAATTTTTTACTTACAAACACGAAGAATTAAAGTATAATGAAAGCAAGAGGTGATACAAATGAGTATGAGAGGAATTTATAGTTCTGTAACAGATATCAGAAGAAAGGTCTTTACAGAAATTGCCCGTTTGGCATATGAAGGCGGCGATTATGCGACGAAAATCGAACAACTGCCTTATAAAATTTTACCTGGAGAACGCGCAACTTATCGTGACTCTATATTTCTGGAACGAGCAATCGTTGGGGAACGTTTACGTTTAGGTATCGGTCTGCCATTAAGAAGAATGGATGAACATGCGCCCCTTTCTGAAGGTATTGAAGAAAGTGCAATCGCAGAAAAATACTATGATGATCCATTGATCAATATTATTAAATTCGCATGTAATGCCTGTCCTGACAACAAGGTCATTGTGACAGATATGTGCCAGGGATGTCTTGCACATCCTTGTAAAGAGGTTTGTCCAAAAGATGCCATTTCTATCGTGAATGGAAAATCTGTGATTGATCAGGATAAATGTATCAAATGTGGACGTTGTATCAATGTATGTCCATATAGTGCCATTCATAAATTAGAACGCCCATGTGCGAGAAGCTGTGGTATGGATGCCATAGGTTCTGATGAATTTGGACGTGCAGAAATCGATCATGATAAATGTGTATCCTGCGGTATGTGTCTTGTGAATTGTCCATTTGGGGCAATCGTTGATAAAGGACAGATTTTCCAAACAATTCATGCCATCAAAGAAGGCATTGATGTATATGCAGCGATTGCGCCAGCATTTGTTGGTCAATTTGGTGCCGGTGTTACACCAGAAAAAGTAAAGGGTGCTTTAAAAGAACTGGGCTTTAAGGATGTTGTGGAAGTTGCGATCGGTGCCGATTTGTGTACAGTAGAAGAAGCAGAAGACTTCTTAAATAAAGTACCAAATGAACAGCCGTTTATGGCAACCAGCTGTTGTCCTGCCTGGTCTGTAATGGCTAAAAAACTCTTCCCGGATTTCAAGCCTTATATTTCCATGGCTTTAACACCTATGGTATTGACCGGCCGTTTGATTAAAAAAGAACATCCAAATGCGAAAGTTGTCTTTATCGGTCCTTGTGCAGCGAAAAAACTGGAAGCCAGTCGAAAGAGTGTACGAAGCGATATTGACTTTGTACTGACTTTTGAAGAAGTTATGGGTATGTTTGAAGCAAAAGGTGTAGACCTTGCGATGGCACCTGTGGAGGCTCCATTTGAAGAAGGTACTGCCAATGGACGTGGATTTGCAATCAGTGGTGGTGTCGCAGGTGCTGTAAAACAATGTATCCAAAAAGAACATCCAGAGAAAGAAGTTCTGATTGATAGCGCTGAAGGATTGAAAAACTGTCGTACAATGTTAATGATGGCAAAAGCCGGTAAACGTAATGGTTATCTATTAGAAGGTATGGCATGTCCTGGTGGATGTGTTGCTGGTGCTGGTACATTACAGCCGGTAATAAAATCCAGTGCATTAGTTAAAAAATATACCAGTGAAGCAGAAAAGAAACTGGCATTTGAAAGTGAACATTTAGATAACTTGGAATTATTGACAAAAGAGTAAAATGAAAAGAAAGTGATATTTCCGTGTTAAATATCACTTTTCCTTTTTTATGATATGATAAGAAAAGATTGTTCATACTATTACATGAAAAGTGAGGTTATTTCCTATGCAGAATTATGGTTATTTTAAAGTTGCCTGTGCAACTCCTGCTTTAACAATTGGTGATGTACATGCCAATACACAAGAAATATTACATATTATTTCCACATGTGATCAGGATGTCCGCCTCATTGTATTCCCGGAATTGAGTCTTTGTGGATATACCTGTCAGGATTTACTGTATGAAAATATTCTGATGGACAGTATGGAAGAAGCGATTTTTAAAATCTGCCAGGAAAATACATCAGATGCCATCATTGTGATTGGCTGTGCTCTTCGTCAGTATAATCATTTATATAACTGTGCTGTTTTCATACATCAACATTCAATATTAGGTATCATTCCTAAGACATATCTGCCTAATTACAACGAATTCTATGAAAAACGCTGGTTTTCAAGTGCAGATTCCTGTATTGATGATGATATCTATCTACATGGACAGCGCATTCCTTTTTCCTCCAGGATTCTGATTCACGATGAAACAAGTGGTGCGATTATTGGCGCAGATATCTGTGAAGATTTATGGGTACCCATTCCTCCAAGCACCTACCATACATTACATGGAGCCAATGTGATTGTGAATTTAAGTGCCAGCAATGAAACGATCGGTAAAAAAGAATACCGCAGAAATATGATTTTATCACACAGTACAAAATGCATGTGTGGCTACGTGTATGCATCTGCCGGCATTGATGAAAGTACCAGTGATCTGGTTTTCAGTGGTCATGCGATTATCGCAGACAACGGCTATTTGGTTCATGAATCAGAAATATTCCATCGTAATAAACTAACCTATGGTGAAATTGATTTAGAAAAGCTGAAAAATGACCGGTTGCGTTTTTCTACCTATATGGAGCTTTCTGAAAAAAAGGACTATCAATTTATCACTTGCCAAACAAAACCTGTTACACAAAAGCTGGAACTTATACGTACCATTGATCCCTATCCTTTCGTTCCAAAAGATGAAGCAGTTAGAAAAGATCGCTGTATGGATATTTTACATATGCAGGCTACCGGATTGGCTCAGCGTCTGAAGAAAATCAACTGCAGCCAGTTGATTATAGGTATTAGCGGTGGTTTAGACAGCACCTTAGCTTTGATTGTCGCAAAAATCGCATTTGATATGAATGGTTTTGACACAAAAGGAATTCTAGCTGTTACCATGCCAGGCTTTGGCACCAGCGAGCGTACATTACATAATGCCCAAGCATTAATGGAGGCTTTACATACCACCCAAAAGAACATTGATATTCGTAAAGCATGCGAACTTCATTATAAAGATATTGAGCATGATGCCACATCTTTGGATATCACTTTTGAAAATGTACAGGCAAGAGAGCGTACACAGATATTAATGGATCTAGCGAATCAACATCATGGTATCGTCTTAGGTACAGGTGATTTAAGTGAATTAGCACTTGGATGGTGTACTTATAATGGTGATCATATGTCCATGTATGCAGTCAATGCTTCCATCCCTAAAACACTGATTCGCTATCTGCTGGTTACATATGCACATTACTGTCGTATGCAAAGTGATCAAAAACTTGCGGATATTTTAGATGATATCTGTGATACTCCGGTTTCACCTGAATTATTGCCACCAAAAGAGAATGGTGAAATTGCGCAGATCACAGAAGATGCTATTGGTTCCTATACATATCATGATTTCTTTTTATACCATATGCTGCGAAATCATTTTTCGCCTGATAAGATTTATCAGTTGGCTTTACTTGCTTTTGGTGAAACCCATAAAGCAGATATCAAAAGTACCCTTAAAACTTTTTATCACCGCTTTTTCACCCAGCAGTTTAAACGAAACTGTATGCCTGATGGTGTAAAAGTAGGAAGTGTATGCCTTTCCCCAAGAGGTGACTGGCGTATGCCAAGTGATGCCAGCGCAGATTTATGGCTAAAAGAAGTTGATCAGTTATAAAAAAAAAGAGATTTCTAAAATGACTGTATTTTCCTCAATCATTTAAGAAATCTCTTTTTATAATGAAACATCTTCTTCTTGAAACGTATGATAAAACTTCATAAAATCTTTTATGCATAATGGTTTAGCATAATAATATCCCTGAATTTCATCACAGCCTGCTTCTTTTAGGAAAGCTACTTCCTTTTCTGTTTCCACACCTTCTGCCACCGTATGGATGTGCAAACTTTTCGCCATAGAAAGAACTCCTTTGATAATTTCAAAGCTTCGTTCTTTGTTTTCCTTTTCTGCACGGAAGAATACCTGATCCACTTTCATTTCATCAATTGGAATATCCTTCAACATATTTAAAGAAGAATAACCGCTGCCAAAGTCATCCATCGCAATCAAAAAGCCATGATGCTGCAGTTCTTTGATAATCGAACGCAGTTCTTCACTATGATCATAAATAACATTTTCTGTGATTTCAAATTCAATCATAGAATGTTCTATATGATGACGATTTACCAGTTCTACAATTTTATTGGCAAAACCTGGTTTAAAGATATACATACGGGAAAGATTGACAGATATACGAATTGGCATTTTTTCTTGTTTCTGCCAGTTCTCTAGCACCCGACAAACCTCTTCTATCATATACATATCCAGTTTTTCAAGAAAGCCGTTTCGTTCAAATAATGGAATAAAGCGATAAGGTGGAATCAATCCATACACTGGAGAATTCCAGCGAACCAATGCTTCTGCCGCATGTATTTTCTTATCTTTCAACGTTACTTTTGGTTGTAGATAAATTTCAAATTCACTTGCTTCCAATGCACTTTCCATTAAACTTTCCATCCGTTTTTCATCAAGCTGCATTTCATACATTTCATGAGAGAAGAAACTAAAGGTTTCTGGTGTATCTTTGATACGTTTTTTCGCATACGCACAACGATCATGACATTTACCAATATCTTTATCACTTTCTTCAATCATATAGATTCCAATCTTATACTCTAAATTAAACATACTGAACATACCTTTGCTGGCATACTTGATAGCTTCAATAATATGATTTATACGTTTGATGATTTCTTCTTCAGTTTTTGTATGCAGTAAAAGAATATAGCGATCCCCAGATATGCGTGAACATGCCTCTTCTTTTGTACATTGTTCCTCACAGGCATTCATGATGATACATAAAAGTTTATCACCACCCTGATAGCCATAAATTTCATTAAATAATTTAAAATCTCTGACATCTGCTTCAATCAGGGTATATTCATTGCCAACACCTTGATCTAATAACGCCTGAACTTTTAAACGGAAACGATTATAATTGTAATGTCCTGTTAATTCATCATAGAACACCAACTCTTCCATTTTTTTATCAGCTTTATTTCGTGATATATAAATATATATGATAATTGCGATAAACAATACTGCCAATAACAGCCATGTTACAATCGCCATCTTCAGAAAATAATTGATTTGCGTTGATACCACATTACTTGGCACAATGGATAAAATATACCAGTTATTGATATCTAAGCGATGAAATGCAAGATAACGATGTTCTTTATCAGGTGTAATAAATTCTTCTACACCGGTTTTTTCGTTTTTCATCTGACTTACATCAAAGTTATCCACAAAATTCAATCTTGTGATAGAATCAATACTCTGCTTACGGTTTTTACTATGACTGGATATAACAATTTTACCCTCTTCATTTGCGACATCACTGAATCCCTGATCATTAAACGTTTCATTCAATAATTTCTCTGACAAAGTTTCTGTTTCCATGGACGCAAACAAAACATTGGTGATCTTGCCATCATGATAGATTGGTGAAGCAAATACATTGATATCTTTTTTTCCTATAACATCCGTAAAAGTATTTGAAAACATGGAAACCCCTTGAATGGCTGATTGAAAATACTCACGATCTGCGATATTAAACTTCTGTCCATCGGTTGTATAACAGTTTCCATCTAATCCAGAAATACCAAAACGCAGAAAATCAGAATTTTCTTTGGCATCTTTCACATCTTTTATCAGAACTTTTGCATCTGTTGATGGATTATTTGACAACATACTAGCTATAGAATCGATGGTTTTTATTTCATTATGGATATCTTCTTCGATAATCCGTGCATTCGCTTCCGCTGTCTGCATAAGATTAGTTCTTAATTCACTTAACAACGTCGTTCTTAATTGAGATACATAAAAGATAGCACCGCCAACAAATACACTCAGGCTTATGACAACAATCAAAAGTCGCCTTATCAATGTCTTATGTTTCTGCATAGCGTCCCTCCGTTCGTATTTCTATCTAACATATGTTTTAATCTCTTTCAGGTAAAGGCTTTTTTTCTTTTTATTACAAATTTACATACTTATAAAATAACATAACATTTATTTCATGAAAATATGTAATTTCAAATTTTACCATTACAAACAGTATTTTTTACTCATCCTCCAGAATAATGCGGTCCCTTCCTTCTTTTTTACCAATATATAAATGATCATCCGCAATTTCTATCAGTTTATTCAAATCATTTTCATTATCAGAATCACTTATGCCAAATGTAATGGATACATGAATGATTTCACCATTTAGTACGATATCCATACCCGTGTTTAGAAGTTAGCACCATGAATTTTAGAGGTTCCCAATA
>NZ_QVFL01000023.1:0-699 GCF_003434225.1 Absiella sp. AM29-15 | reverse complement strand
ACCCGTGTTTAGAAGTTAGCACCATGAATTTTAGAGGTTCCCAATATGATGAATTTGGCCTAAGTCCTTTTATAAAAGGCTTTTTTTTATTTCATTTACTCTGGTAAAATATTATTTTTTATGTTATAATAATGGTGCTAAATGGTGTTATACACTTGGAGGTTTCTTTATGGCTTATTTCTTGAAAAAAACTAATTTGAAAAAAGGGCTTTATCTTCAGATCTACGAAAGTTTCTATGATCCTGTTAAAAAGAATACTGCTCATAGATCTTTTTGTTCTTTGGGCTATCTTGATGATTTGATTCGTTCTGGCATCGCTGATCCTATCTCCCATTATTCTCAGGAAGTCAAACAGTTGAATGCTGAGAAAAAAAGTAAAAAGTTAGCTGATGAGTTGAAAGTCATCGACGATTCTCCTATTCGCTATCTTGGTTATTTCCCTATCAAAAATATCCTTGATGGTCTTGCCGTTTCTAAACACATCGATCTTCTTCAATTTAACCGCTCTTTTAAATTTTCTTTATACGATATCATGGAAGCCCTGATCTATTCAAGATGTGTGAAGCCCTGCTCAAAATATAAGACGTTCCATGAAGTTATCCCTTATCTGTATGGCATAAGTCCTGATTTCAGTTATGATCAGTTATTGAGTGCTCTGGCTTTGCTTGGTAATGAATATGAAAAGATCGTTGAGATATT
>NZ_QVFL01000022.1:0-80078 GCF_003434225.1 Absiella sp. AM29-15 | reverse complement strand
AAGTATTTTATTCCTATAACGAAATCTGGTAGTAAAGCATATCTGAAAAAAGGGATGAATGTGATGGTGATCGAAGCATTTGATGGAAAGCTATAATCCGGTACTAATGTTTAATTATTTTTAAGACATTTCCATTTTTGTTTGACAGCTTAATTTTCAATAAATCGCAAAAAAATTGTCCAAAATTTGTTAAAAAAACGAATATTTATGAATTCATGAAAAAGAAAGAAGATGACCACTATGTATTACACTGTACAAATAAAACTAAGGACTGATGAAGAACAACACGAAATTCTTCAACAATATGAATACATATATTTATCTGAATTACAACGTCTAATCACAAAAATGGTGAACCTAAAAAAGAAACAACGCTTCTCCAGTTTCCAATATTCTCCATGCATTGAAAAATCATGTCGCTGGATGCTTTATACAGTTGCCACAAAAATAGCCACTGCCAAAATAGAAAACAGAACTGGTACTTACAACAAAAGCGGCACATGGTCCACCAACGCCTTTAAAATCATACATAACGATTTATTCCTATCCTGTGGCGAAGGCTTCCCATGCAAAGAAATCATTATCCCACTTGCCATGAACAGTAAAATTGAACGCCGCCTAAACAAAGGCAAAAAAATGCGTTTAGATCTGGTACATGACGAAAATCTCTGGTACTGTAATATTTTAATGCAAGCAGAAGATCAATAGAAAATATCCTCAAAATATGATACCATAATAGCGCATAAACAAAAAGAAAACAGGAGAAGGATATGATTTCAAAAAATTTAATATTTGATATTGATGGTACGCTATGGGATGCGACACATCAGATTTGTGAAGCTTACAACGAAATTATCACAAAAGAAAACAAAAACTACCCACTCATTACAGACGATATGATGGCAGGTGTAATGGGACTACTGATTCCTGATATTGCTGATCAGTTTTTTCCATACCTATCAAAAAGTGAACGTCTGACATTTATTCAAAAATGCTGCGACAACGAAAACAATCACTTAAAAACACATGGCGGTATTTTATATCCAAACGTAAAAGAAGTGTTATCACAACTATCTAAAACATACAATCTATTTATCGTCAGCAACTGTCAAGATGGCTATATCGATGCCTTATTTACTGCCCATCCAATTGGCCAGTATTTCAAAGATAGCGAATGCAGTGGCCGCACCAGTCTACCAAAAGGAAAAAACATACGCCTTTTAATGGAACGAAACAATCTAAAAGATGCTATTTATATTGGAGATACTCAAAAAGACAAAGAAGCCTGCGAAGACGCACAAATTCCATTCATATACGCCACTTATGGATTTGGCACTGTTGATTCATATGACGCAAAAATCGATTCCTTTGATGAACTTTTAACCTTATTTTCCAACTAAACGCCCAAAAAGGATGCCTTTTTACATTTTTTTCAAAAAGACATCCTTTTTATATACGCAAATTATATATTCAAGCTCACTCGAATTGCCTGATCTATTTTATCAATTGTTTTATCATCCAGCGTACATATCCATTGTCCCAAACGTTTCTTATCAATTGTTCGTAACTGCTCACATAAAATCATGGATACATAACTCAAAGACGAATCAGAAAAAATCACATGTGTCGGAATTGGCGGTTTACTCATTTTCTTTGAAATTGGCGCTATAATGATCGTTTTACTATATTTATTGCCCTTGTCATTTTGTACCACAACAACAGGACGCACACCTCCCTGCTCACTTCCTACAACCGGAGAAAGATCTGCATAATAAACATCTCCTCGTCTTACCATTATTTCATCACAGCCACCTGCATACTGTTGATCACCTGCATCATTTCCTCAGGACCCAATTCCTCAGAATATACACTGTATTCCACCCCATTATGAATCACACTCATATGATTGCCATCATAAAACCCCACCACATCTAGACTATCTACCATTTCCCCTGGCATCAACACCGTCTGGGTTTCTGGCACTGCCTTGCGCATTGACTCTACAACTGTGAAATTCTTTTCTCCTGCATATTCTAACACATGTTTCATCTGTGCTCCGGTATTCATTTTAGATACTTTCTGTAAATCAGCGTCAAATACCTGCACAGGATATAGTGGTAAATCTTCCTCACTGATTCCATTTGTACTCGTCTTACTATCTAATGCTTCTGGTGTCTTAAAATAATCTTTTTTCATTTTTGAATCATACGTACATTTATTGAATACAATTTTTAACTGTACTGCATGATCTGAATTATAGATTTGTATCCATTTCAAATTGGCATCTTTATCAAACATGATTTCTTCTTGATTAAAATTCTTATTATTTGGATATGTGACCTTACTGCTTACCAAATAACCATCATCTTTCTTCGTGATTTCTGCTTTATCGGATTTCACGATTTCTGCGATACTCTGCAACAGATATGGCTTTGGAGAATTTAATGGCCAGTCACCTTCAAACTTGAAAACCTGATTCAGACTTGGCGTTACCACAAACACCCCGCCATCATTCCTCAATATCACCTGTTCCTGATTTAACTCCTTGTCAACTAAGGATACCTTAAATAAATCTTTTTCATCTTTCTGATATCCCACTTCTAAAGCGTATGTTTTTACGTCCTCACCTTTGGTGATTTCCATATCGCCACTTAAGATGTACGAATCCATATCGTTCATTTTACTTTCAAATTGTTCATCAAACGGCTTTGGCTTCATAGAGAATGCCAATGCAGCGACAAGCACAACGATTCCGATACCCGCTATGATTTTTGCTTTCATTTCTTTTCCTCCCTGACATTCTACTTTATGCCCACCTTTGGAAAATCATTCATAAATCCAATGAACTTTCATAGAATAAAACAGGTGAAAAAAATGAGTAAAATACAAAAAACTGCACTTGTGTGCAGTATTGCTTTTTGTTTACATTATGCTTTATATAAACTATTAAACTTCACATTCTTTATGTCATTCTTTGCGAACCATCTGTGGCTTGATAAATTACTGGCCTTTTTGATAGGAGCTGCTGCTTTTCTTGATATTTTGATATTCAAGAAAGATGAATGATATATTTTTACTTATTTCCAAGTAAAAGTCTTTGTCATTTAAAGAACCTTTTTCATCAATACATGGGGAACATGTTCATCTAAATGTTGTTCTCCACATATTACATATCCTTGTTTTTCATAAAATCCAGCCACCCTGCATTGGGCATCTAGATATACTTCCCGATAATCACTTTTTCTGATTTCACGCTCTGCAAGTTCTAACAGATATGCACCTAGATGTTTTTTTCTCGCCTGTTTTAACACTGCCAGACGACCAATACGCATTTTGTCATTTTCTACATAAAAGCGAACACAGCCAAGTGCTTTTCCATCTTCATATATACAGATATGCGTTGCGAAATCATCGATGTCATCAAATTCATTTTGAAATCCCTGTTCTTTCACAAAGACTTCTTCCCTGATCATATGCCAATCGTTTTGATTTTGATCTTTCTTCCACGTCAACATTTTTCATACCTTAAATAATCATAAATCCATGATCAGAAACAACTTTTCTGGCAATTGCCACCATATCGCTGTTGCCTTCCACAATCACACATTTTTTATCCAAATTGATATCAAAATCAACTCTTGTTTCACTTAATGCTTTTCTTAAAGTTTCTACCTGATCATTGTCATTCAGGTTTTTTACTAAAATGATATTTTTCATAGAATTCACCTCACAAAGCTATTATATCATAAATCCATGTACGTGTTATGTGAAATTATGTCACTTTTATTGAGAAATAATTGTTCCTGCACTGCAGGAAAATGTTCCCTTTAAATGAATGGTGATTTGATGTTCTTTAGCATATGTGACGCAGCGATCATGTAGAACTCTTGATTTCATATTCAACATTTCATCATAACTTAACTGATCATATTTCATCGCATACGTATGCATTTTGGGATCCATCGTATATACACCATCCACATCTGTATAAATTTCCACTTCATTTAGTCCCAGCATATCCGCAAATAACACTGCACTATAATCACTACCGCCTCTGCCAAGGGTTGTGACCTTTCCTTCATCATTGATACCAATAAAGCCGCCACTCACCACTACATCGTAATCTCGTAAACGACGTTTTACCATATGATCATCTAAATCCAACACTCTTGCGTAATCATACGTATCATCTGTGATAATTCCTGCATCGCAAAAGGGAATAGAATAGGAATCAATGCCCATTTCCTGTAATTCTGAACTAATGGTAAGGGCAGACAGCTGCTCTCCAATTGACACAAGTCTTGCGCTCTCTTCTTTACTGATATGATCATTGCCAAGTGATAGCAGTGTATCTGTTGCATAGGCATCCGGATATCTTCCCATTGCGGAAACTACCATCAACACTTTGCTTGTTTTACTGGCTTCTATTACATGCCGGTACACATAGGTTCTTGTCTTTCGATTACGTAAAGATGTACCGCCAAATTTCATCACACGTATTTTCATCATATACCCCCATACTCTCTATACCATATGTGAAAACATACCGGTTTGTGAAAGAAATCGTCCTTCAAATAAAAAAGACATATTCATTTTAGAACATGTCCTCATAGTATTTCGCTTTCTTTAACAGCTTTTCATATACCGGTTTCATATCTTCTTCACTTACATAAGTGTTAATTTTATCTATTGGTATCCACGCCACACCACTATTTTCATCCGGTTTTATGGTGATGGCTTCCCCTTCATCTGCACTGCATAAATATGTGACATTTAAATGCACATGGGCACTGACAAATTTTCCACGCTTTGTATGTGGTGGTACAGGCAATATATCAATTGCCAGAATATCTTTACTGACAAGTTTTAGATGTTGTAATCCTGTTTCTTCTTTTCCCTCTTTTAATGCCACATGAATACTATCATGATCTCCATCACAATGACCACCGCACCATCCCCATGATCGATAAATATTATGATAAATCATCAACACTTTATCTTTTGTATGATTCATGATCCAGGGACTGCTTGTCATATGAGCAAAGACGTTTTCCCGATTATAGATATCAGGGAATTGTTCCATATATGCAAGCATGACACGTTGATCAGCCGCTTCTTGTTCATTCCATGGCTGAAATGTCTTTAATTTCTGATATAATGCATCATTTACATATGTTTCATCCATTCTATCAATCCCTCCTTATACGCTTTGTATGCTGAAGGTATCGCATAATGCTCTTCCAAATCCTGCATACTGACTAAGTTGCCTTTTATCTTTTTCCGTATGAATACAAGTTTTCCACTCATATGCCATTCTTTATGTGTAAAAATATGTTTACTATCTTTTAAAGGTACGATTTTTTCGATATCCAGCGTGGATAAGAACAGTTCTTCCTCCTGGGGATAATCAAAGGTATTAAATTCATATAGTCCCGCCAGCAATCCATCTTTTTCTCTTTGTTGAAGCAATATTTTGTCTTCATATACAACCACATCGATATACTTCTTTTCAATCGTACGTTTTTTCTTTCCCGCTTTCACTGGCAGTTTGTGTGTAACACCTGTTTGATATCCTTTGCAATGAGGGGCAAGTGGACAAATATGGCATTTGGGTGCAGCATTTGGTACACATACCATTGCTCCGATTTCCATTACCGCCTGATTGAATGCATCCGGACGCTCTTTTGGAATTACCTCCATTAACAGCTTCTGGAATTTCTTTTTTGTGCTTTCCTTTAAGATATCATCTTCGATTACCCATACACGACTAAATACACGCAATACATTTCCATCAACTGCTGGTACCGGTTGATGAAACGCAATACTAGCGATTGCACCTGCGCTATATGCGCCAATACCAGATAAGCTTAACAATTCATCATATGTAGATGGTAATTGCCCATTAAATCGTTCCATACATTGAATGGCTGCTTTTTTCATATTGCTTACTCGATGGTAGTAGCCCAATCCTTCCCATAACTTTCTTAATGTATCTTCACTTGCATGTGCCAGCGCTGAAATATCAGGCAATGCATGGATAAAACGCTCAAAATATGGTTTTACTGCTTCCACACGGGTTTGCTGCAGCATAATTTCAGATACCCATACACGATAAGGTGTTGCTTCTTCTCTCCATGGCAATATTCTTGCATTGGCGTCATACCATGCCAATAAATCTTCTACGAGTTGTTTGTTATTTATCTTTTCCATGGGGTTATTTTACCACATTCTGTTTGATTACACACATAAATTGCTTAAAAAAAAACGACCATATTTCATGATCGTTTTCAGCTTATATGCCTAATAAACTTTCCGGACGGACTGCACAAGGTTCTCCTGTCACATCACATCTTGCGGAACTTACATAATATTTTCCATAGAAATAATCTTTGCCATAATTATAGAACATCTGTACGCCTTCTTTCATAGACATTTTGCCTAATCGCATTACCTCAAAATGTAAATGTGGTCCCCAGCTGTTTCCTGCATTGCCACTTCGTGCAATCATAGTACCCTGTGTTACGATATCGCCTTCTTTGACGGTAAATGAACCAGTTGTTAAATGATAAAATGATAAGCCATAACATATGCCATTCACGTTGACAATCATATGCATGCCATTTCCTGCACCATATGGATATCCTGCCATCTGTTCCGCTTCGGATGGGGCTGCATCCCAAGGATGATTTGCCACACCACCATCATTTACTGCCACAACAATACCAGTTGCTGGCGCAATGATTGGCAACCCCGTATTCTGATAGGTTCCAAAATCAATTCCTCTGTGTGGAGAACCATCGGTATATGCCCATGTTCCCTGAGAATAATAGAAATTCCCCTGTATTGGATATACCCAGCCAGAGCTTAAATCCGGTCCTGAACTTCCACCAGAGCTGTTTCCACCACTATGATTTCCATCAGCGTTACCATTGTTAGAGCTACCGCCATTGTTTTGATTAGAACCACTCTGATTACTTGAACCATTATCGCCTTTGCCATCATTCGTATTTGATCCTTGATTGTTGTTATTTCCCTGATTCTTATCACCATTATCTGATGGAGTTTCTTCTTTTCCTGTATCACTACCCCAGTTATCTGGTATGATACTTAAATCAATATTTGGAATACTGGAAGCATATTGCCCACTGGAAACCTGCGCCGCTACCTTTTGTGCAGTGATGCTTTCTTGTTGTTTACGATAAACTGACATCAGCTTTTCATTCGCCTCTTTGATTGCGGATACTTCTTCCTTTTGTGCTTTCGCATCTTTTTTCTGTGCCTCTAATAATTCTTTTTTTAAAGTCACATCATCCTGTTTCAATTTCAGCTCTTTCTTTTCTTTATTTAATAATTCAATCTGTTCCTGTTCATAACTGTTTAATTCGCCAACTATGCTTGTTCTTCTTAAAAGATCCGTAAAGCTTGAGGCGCCCATAAGGAAATCAATAAAGTTATTACTGCCGACATATGGCTGCATTTCTACTAAACGTGCCTTCATTAACTGGTCACGCTCTTTGATACTATCCTCTTTTTCTTTGATCTGTACCTTTAATTTCTCAATGGATGCATTGGTCTGTTGCACAGAGCTTTCAATACTGTCCAATACTTTTTGCGCAGATGCTAATTCTGCATTATTTTGTTCAATCACAGAACCTAATTTTGTGATATCCCCTTCAACTGCCGCAATTTGTTTTGACAGTTCTTTAACACGCTTATCCGCATCACTCTTTTTATTCACCAGATAATCTTTATATGCCGAACATTCGCTTTGGGTTTTTTCATCATAGATTGCAGAACATCGCTTATTCATTTCATCTTCTTTGCCCTCAAAGCTTTCCGCCTGTAATGGGTATGATTGTGATAATATCATCGCCAACGCTACACATGAAATCATGACACTTTTTCTCATACAACAACCCTCCTAACGTTTCCAACGTAGATATTTTGTTGTGGATAAAAAACTTCCCACAAGTCCAACGACCATACCTATGCCTATCAATATCAAAGATATCTGAATTGTCATAGGATATACCGCCTGTAATTGAAACATATCGCTTAAAAATACACCATGGAACACCTGATATAAATATTGATATCCAAATATCGTTAATACGACAGGTATGATAGAACCAAAAAATCCAATCAACATACCTTCCAGCATCATTGGTGCTTTGATAAACCAGTTGCTGGCACCCACATTACGCATCACGGCAATTTCTTCTCTTCTTGTATAAATACTCATTTTGATCTTATTGCCAATTAGTAAAGCCGCAATCAATACCAAAAATACGATAAAAATCATACTACCAGATCGAATAGAAGCAAATACAGAAATCATCTCATCTGTATGATCTCCTCCATAATCCGCTGAAATTACATTCTTCTTTGTGGATATTTCTTTACATGCGGCATCGATTTGATTGGCATTTTCCATATCTACAATAAGTGCATCACGAATAGGACTGCTTTTCCCATCATACATATCAAACAAATGATTGGAATCTTTATATTCTTTCTTATACTCTTCCAATTCTTTTTTTCCACTGCTAAAGGTAACTTTTTTTACACCATCCATCTTTTTGATATCTGCCATTAAGGCCTCTTTTTCTTTTTGGGTCGCAACATTATCAATACTGACACGAATCGTTAATTGCTTTTCAATGTGATAGGTAAATGTTTTTAAATTATCCCCAATCAGCATAAACATCGAAATCAAAATCAGTGTAATAGAAACTGCCATGGCAGCTGATAAAGTCATGCCAATATGACGGCGTATGCTTTTTAAGGATGTTTTGATATAAAATTTTACATGTCGATATATTTTCTTCATAGCATCATCTCTTTATTTCCAGCTATTTTCAGCTTTTGTTGTCTTTTCCCTCTTATTGTAACACGATTTTATCCCATTGAAAATAATGATAAAAAATAACGATTGGCAATTCTTTCAAAATAGCGTATAATTTGTTCATATGGATTGAGGAGTGATGGCATGTTCAACAGAAAAAAAGAAAGGATTTTAGGCCTGATTGGTGCCCTGCTTGCGGCAGCATTGATAGGTTTTACTTTGTATTTATGCATTCAGATCACATTGGAGCCTGGTAAATATGATGAAATCGGTATCCATTTCACAAGCAGCGATATTCAAGCGATGTATATGATGTATATTCCTGCCTTTATCGCATCAATTATTTCAGCTTTCGCAGCACTGAATACAGATAAAAACCCTAAAATCTGCGGCATTATCATGATTGTAACGGCAATTATCATTATATTTTCCAACATCATCAATATCATCAGCTTTATCTTATTGATGTGTGCAGGCGTCATGTGTCTTGTTCGCAAAGAAAAGAAATCATTTATTTAGAAAGTAGGGAAACCTACTTTTTTTCTTTACAGAAAACCATATCTACTGCTATACTTGTAAAGGTTTTAGGCCATACTAGGAAGTATAAGGAGTGTATATTAATGAATATCAAGAAAAGTAAAGTTGTGATCATCGGTGCTGGCAACGTTGGTGTCAGTACTGCATTCTGCCTTGTAAATCAGGGAATCTGTGATGAAATCGCATTAATCGATTTAAATGAAGAAAAAGTTGTAGGAGAAGTATTAGACTTAACACATTGCATGGAATACATGCATCGTAATGTAAGTGTACATGCTGGTACATATGATGATTGTAAAGATGCAAACATTATCGTCATTACAGCCAGTGCACCTATGCCAAAAGATAAAAATGATCGTTTGATTATGTTGGATTCTTCAAAGAAAATCATGAAATCTATTGTAGGAAGTATTATGAAAACCGGATTTGATGGGCATTTGATCGTTGTCAGCAATCCTGTGGATATCATGAGTTATTATGCTTATAAATTAAGTGGGCTGCCAGCTAATCAAGTAATTGGAAGTGGTACTACATTAGATACTGCACGTTTAAAATGTAATATCGCTAAACGTATTGATGTAGATCCTAGAAGTGTGAATGCCCTTGTAATTGGAGAACATGGAGATAGTGAAATGATTCCATGGAGTACGATAACCATTGGCGGTAAGGATATTTATAGTGTTGTGCATGACAATGAAGATCGTATTGGAAAACATCCTTATGATGAAATTAAAGAAGCAACCATCAAAGGTGGGTGGGAAATCTTTAATCGTAAAGGCAATACATGTTATGGCATTGCGGCATCAACGGTTGGTATTATCAAAACCATTTTATATAATGAAAACAAGATTCTGCCTGTATCCACATTATTGAATGGAGAATATGGAGAAACTGATTTATATATCAGCGTTCCTACCATCATGGATCGCAGTGGCGCAAAAGAAATTGTGGAATTACGTTTGAATGAACAGGAAATGACTGAATTTAAGGCATCTTGTGCACATCTTCGCTCTTTCTATAAAGATTTAGATATCTAGGCTGACTTCATTGTCAGCTTTTTTTCTTTTCCAAAACATGCTATCATGTAAAAAAAGGTGTGATAAAATGTATCCAGCATTAGAACTAGATTTATTAGAAGCATTAGATTTATCCATAAGACAACCTGTGTTATATTTTCAATTGCGTATACAACCATGCATATGTATCAACAAATTATCACAGGCTGTTTCACAATGTATTGATTTCATGCCACAATGGGCATGCCGATATGATGAATCATCACATGCATGGCTTCCCTTAACATCTTATACCATCATTGATGAAGTAGACGACTTCGATTTTTCTTCATGGGATATTACCAAACACCCCCAGTTACAGATTCAGATTCAACATGCGCAAGGTTATGATGATTTGCGTATAGGATGCAGTCATGTTTTATGTGATGGAAATGGTGCTATGCAGCTCTTATATCTTTTATGTCACTTTTACAATAAGGATTCTATTACGGTTCAAAATGAGCGAAATCTATCCTCACTTTCTTTCATAAAGACCAAAAAGCCTATACATAAAAAGCCAAAGGCTGTGCCGATAAAACTAAATATCATAGATAATGAATACACATGAGCGTATTCTTACTCAAAAAATTCCAATCGCAGAAATTCAACATATCGTAAACAATCATCAGGTCACAATTAATGATGTCTGCATGTGTGCCTATCTGCTAGCACTTTATGATTTATATCATCAATCATCTATTACGATACCATGCCCTGTCAATCTACGACCTTTTTTATTACATTGTCCTGATACAAGTATCACGAATTTTACTGGTGATTATGCAATTACCATTCATGATATTGCGCATAAAAACTGGATGGAGATCCTTCAGGAAATACACATCCAAATGAAAGAAGAACGTTTGCGAAACAGCAGTTTAAAAGAAATCAAATGGTATCATACCTTTTATCACCTTTTGCCACTATCCTGGATACGACTTCTTGCGTGTAAAGTTTTCCACAATCCCACGATATCCTACACCAATCTTGGTATATTAGATGATACGCAAATGCGCCTTGATGATTGTAAAATCATGGATGCATATGTGATTACTGCGCTGCGTACCTATCCATCTTTTCAATTATCCATTTCAACATATAAAGATATTTGTACTTTCACTGCCCATGTACAAGCAGATCAAAACGCCTTATCCAAAGCACAAATGCTATTATGCAATATCATCAACAAATTAAAAAGCTTTATAGATGCATAAAGACCTTGAAATCAAGGTCTTTGTTTTATATTCATGCAGTGGGAACGCATCTCTTCTTCTGCCCTCTTTCACATAAAAAAAAGCGCTGATATAGAGCGCTCAACACGTAACCTGGTGCAGAAGAAGAGATTTGAACTCTCACGGGATTGCTCCCACTGCCGCCTGAAGACAGCGTGTCTGCCGTTCCACCACTTCTGCAAGTTTTTGTGCTTTATAATAATACAACATTTTTTGATGTTCGTCTAGTCCCTTTTCCAAAAATATAATAAACCTATATTTTTTTGATAAGAAAAGAGCTTAAAATTAAGCTCTTTTCAACCAGTCTTCTTTACGTAAGCACATCACATGCTCAGTTCTTACCTCATGAATCAATGGACAAGAAACATTCTCCACGCTGTGGTGATATGTAAATCCACATTTTTCCATAACCCGTCGTGATTTTTCATTTCCATCATAATAAGCACACCACAGTGTATGCATATGAACTTCTTCAAACGCATATTCCTGCATTTTTCTAACGGCTTCCGGTATCAGCCCCATTCCCCAATAAGGAACACCAATCCAATAACCAATTTCGCCTTCATGATCCTCAATGCTCAAATTACTGTTTTCTTTTCTCATCAAACCGATGCTTCCAACTGCTTTTCCACTTTCTTTCAAGACAACGGCATACGTATCTGGCGCAGATAGTGCCGTTTTTATGATTTCTCTACTGTTTTCCACACTCGTATGCACCGGCCATCCTGCCGCAGGACCAACTTTTGGATCTTTTGCGTATTGATATAAATCCTGTGCGTCACTTTCTTCCCATGGCCGTAATATTAAACGTTTTGTTTCTAATATCATCTATCTCACTCCCTTTCTCATGATATTGTTTACTATGATACCATAATTCATAATCATAAGATAGAAAAAGTATATGATTTTAAGACAATCCAATAATTACAGGTTCCCATGTGTATCCTAACCCAAAACTTTTTCTTACATATACAACAAGATCATTATTATCATTTACATACATTGCAGTATCCGGCATATGTTCATCATTTCTAAAAATTTCAGGTTCATAATAGCATTCTGCCATTTCTGTACCACAGATTTCATAATTATTTTCTTCATAGATAGCTTTTAATTTATTCACAACATCCTCATCACTTAAATGCAATTCCTTCAGCATATCCTCTTGAGATATTAACGTTCCATCATCTTTTTTAAATACATACACCTGATAGGTTGGAGAAACGCCTTCTGACTGCCATATGAAAGGCTGACGTTTTACCAGAATAGAAATATATGAATCACTTACCATTGCGCCTCCACTTAATGAAGTAAAACGAGCTACATAGCCATCATCCCCAATGCTCATTTCCTCCTGTAAAGATTTTGCGCTTTTTTCTAGTTCCTGACTCACCTTTTTAGCATCCTCACTATTGATATTTACCACCAGCGTATCGATTGCTTTATCGCGCTTTTCAAAGTAAGGCTTTTGTTCATCTGATAATTTTGCCTCTACAGATGATGCAACATACACATAGTCCTTGGCTTCATCCAGCTTCAAGGAAGTATTCTCCTTTGGAGCTGTTGTATCCGTAGTTGGCGTTTCTTTTTCCACTTTCTTTTCTTCAGTTTTCTGACAGCCACATACAAGCAGTAATAAACAACACAGCATTATGATTTTTTTCATACCTTTCACCTTTGCTTTCCTAACTTCATTATACTCGTAAAAAAGAAAAAAGTCCCTAAAATGGGACGAAATTTTTCTATTGGTGCAGCCGGCGGGACTTGAACCCGCACGAGATTACTCTCACTACCCCCTCAAAGTAGCGTGTCTGCCATTCCACCACGACTGCATGGCACATTTGCCCTACTATCATACAATATTTTTAAGAAATATTCTAGCTTTCTTTAGCTCTTCTTATAAAATTCTTCAATTTTTCACACACAACACATCTTTATCACACATTTTTATATGATAATTAACCCCGTGCAAAGAAAGGTTGGACTTATGAAGAATAAAACGAAGAAAATCTCAAAGGCTAGTATACTATTTTATGTATTAGCGGTATTATTTCTATTAGCGACATTATTATTTGCGAAGCTGACTCATGATTATATTTCCGCAAGTGCAGAAAACTCTGGCACGATCACACTGGAAACAACAATCAGTATCTATTTATCAAATTGCGGTTCTTATCTTGCTTATTCCTTTATCTTCTATGGCATTGGAATGATTTTAAGCAAATTCTCATTTATGACGCACACCCTTGCGGACTGCATGGTAGAAGAAGTAGAAGAAAAAGAATCTGAAAATGAAACAGATACAGAAGATGATTATTTCTCTATTGACGCAAAGGATAAAACAGAAGAACCTGCAGAAACAAAAGACTAATAAAAAGCTCATTCTCTCCATTATAGAAAGAATGAGTTTTTTTCTACATATTCTGAATCACTAATTCCGCAATCTGTACAGCGTTTGTCGCAGCACCTTTACGAACCTGATCACCACAGCACCAGAAACTCAATGCATTTTCATGACCACTCATATCCTTACGGATACGTCCAACATATACCAAATCTTGATCTGTAGTATCTAATGGCATTGGATATACTTTATTCACAGGATCATCTACCAGTTTTACACCAGCTGCGTCTTTTAATAATACTTTTGCTTTTTCTACATCAATCGGTTTTTCAAATTCTACCATGATAGATTCTGAATGTGAGCGGAATACTGGAACACGTACACATGTACAGTTGACACTTAATTCAGGATTACTCTGAATTTTTCTGCCTTCAAACTGCATTTTCATTTCTTCACTGGAATATCCTTCTTCATTAAATCCACCAATTTGAGGAATCAGGTTATATGCAATCTGATACTGGAAGTTTTTCACTTCTACTGGTTTATTATCATGAATTGCTTCTACCTGTTGCTGCAGCTCACGGATACCGCCAACACCAGCACCACTGACTGCCTGATACGTAGATACGACCATACGTTTCGCATGTGCATATGCATGTAATGGCTGTAAAGCTACAAGTGCAATAATTGTAGCACAGTTAGGATTTGCGATAATACCTTTATGTTTTTTCACATCATTAGGATTTACTTCAGGAATAACCAAAGGTACATTGTCATCTAAACGATATGCACTACTATTATCCACAACTACTGCGCCTTTTTCCACAGCGATGGGCAGGTATTTCTTCGCAATATCATTTTCTGCGGCACCTAATACAATATCGATACCATCAAAGCTGTTTTCTGTTGTTTCTTCTACTGTATATTCTTTTTCATTGACCCACATTTTTTTACCAGCACTTCTTGCGCTTGCAAGCAGATGCAGTTCTTTGATAGGAAAATTACGCTCCATCAGGATTTTAATCATTTCCTGACCAACGGCTCCTGTTGCCCCTAAGATTGCTACGTTATATGTCTTCATTTTCGTTTCCTCCCTGTTTATAGTATTAGTCTTTCACAAAGCTGTGATAAATCGCATCAATTGTCTTTTCAAAGTCTTTATCTTCTACACCGACAACAATGTTGATTTCATCACTACCCTGTGCAATCATACGAATATTAATATCATTTTCTCCAAGTACTGAGAAGATTTTTCCACTCATACCTGGTTTATACATCATCTTACGACCAACTGTCGCAATTAATGCGATATGATCGATTACCTTGATACTGTCTGGATTACATGCACGTTTGATATCCGATACGATATCATAAATTACATCATTTACTTCATCACCACTAACAACGATACTGAAAGAATCAATACCACTTGGAATATGTTCGATATTCACACGATAGTTTTCAAATACTTCAAGCGCACGGCGGATAATACCAACTTCATCTGACATATGGTTCTTGTAAATTGCCACAACGGTAAAGTTTTTCTTACCAGCGATACCGGTAATCATTTCACCACTTTCCCCATCATCTTCTTCTACGATGATGGTTCCACCTTCTTCTGGATGGTTGGTATTTAAGATATTAATAGGAATATTCTTTTCTTTTACAGGAAAGATTGCTTCTTCATGAAGTACACTTGCGCCCATATAAGACAATTCTCTTAATTCACTGTATGTGATTTTATCAATACGTTTTGGATGATGTACGATTCTTGGGTCAGCCATTAAAATACCAGAAACATCTGTCCAGTTTTCATACATATCCGCATTTAAGATACGTGCCAAAATAGAACCAGTAATATCACTGCCACCACGTGACATCGTCTTGATCATACCATCAGGAAGTGCTCCATAGAAGCCTGGCATAACGAAACGATCATGGTTTTTCATAAAGCCATCTAAGCGATATTTTGTCGCATCAAAATCAATTTTTCCATCATAATGGAATGTGATAATATCCTTTGCGTCCACAAATGGAAATCCTAAATATTCTGCCATCAGCTTCGCAGTTAAATATTCTCCACGTGATACTAAATAATCAGTAGACATGGACTTGCTTAACTGTCCTTTTAATTCTTCCAGATCTTTTTCAATTGGATATTGCAGGTTTAAATCCTTCTTAATGGTTAGAAAACGTTCTTCAATCAATTGAAACAAAGATAAATAATCAACACTGTATTTCAAATGTGCTTCAATCAAATATAATAAATCTGTAACTTTATTGTCGTCCTTATGTTCACGACCGCTTGCGGAAACTACAACAAACTTTCTGGCAGGGTCTGCTTCTATAATGTTTTTAACTTTTGTGAATTGTTGTGCATTTGCGACACTAGAGCCGCCAAATTTTGTTATTTTAATCATAAGTCCTCCCTTTCGTAGATACTTGCCATAAAGGCTGTAGGATCTACTTCTAATACTTTTTTCATTAATTCATGCATTTTCATAACTTCGATATCCTTGATCAGCATATACTTATCAAAGGTACTTGTTTCATACTTAATGCCTTTGAAGTACACACGACATGCTTTATCTGCACGCAAGACATAATCACGACGACAAATCGTTGTATCGTATTTCATCTTGTTTTCATATTTACGCTCCATGTGTTCTTTGCCTTCCAGAATATCTAAAATATCCTGAACAACCGCATTGGCTGTCGCAAGTTTTCCTGCACCCTGTCCATAGAATTTTAAATCCCCAATGGTTTTTCCATGCATACTGATCAAATTGTAGTTATCCTGTGTATTTGCTTCCAGATCACTTTCTTTGAAAAGAATAGGTTCTACTACACAGCTATAACGATCGCCGTCACGTTTGGTTTTCGCAATAAAACGAACAGAACGATTCATGCTTTTGAAATACATAACATCTTCTTTGGTAATGTTACGGATACCAAAGACCGGGAAGTTATCAGGTACATGATAGTCATATGCAATACTTGCAGAAATTCTCAGTTTGTTACATACATCATATCCATCGATATCAGCGCTAGGATCAGCTTCTGCATAACCTAAACGTTGTGCTTCTTTTAATACTTCTTCAAAGCTTGTGCCATAACGCTGCATGTGATCTAAGATAAAATTGCTGGTTCCATTGAAAATCCCATGTATTTCATCCACTTCATCAATACGAAGTGCTTTTTCCAGTCCGGCGATACAAGGAATCCCGCCACCAGTACTAGCTTCATAATAAAATTTTACATTGTTTTCTTTGGCACACTCATTAAAATCTTTTAAGTAAGCTGCCACAACTGCTTTGTTGGCAGTCACAACATGTTTGCCATGTTCTAATGCTTTTAATATATACGTGTGGGCTGGCTCAATGCCTCCCATTGTTTCAACGACTAAATCCACTGCAGGATCATTTACAATGTCGTCTATATCATCACACATATAAGGAAGCGTTTTTTCTTTCCCCTTACGAATCAATATACGTGTTACATGTAAGCTCTTGGTCAAAAGTGTAGCTCCTTCTTCAACGATCTGGTGTACACCACTTCCAATCGTTCCATATCCAAGTATCGCAATATTCATGTTTTTCCTCCTTTTCATAAAAAATGTGTCTTTTCAACAAAAACACTTGTTTTTAGATTGCGAACATTGTATCATAGTATACAAAGAATTGCAAGATAGAAAAAAAGGAGAATGAAAAAAATGAAAGAAATATATACAAGCACGAGAAACTCAAGCAAAGCATTTACACCAAAACAAGCAATTTTGAAAGGAATTGCAGACGATGGAGGCCTATATGTATATGATGGCTTAGACAACCTGCGCCTTCCTTTAGAGGATATGATGCAGATGGATTACATGCAGATGGCAGAAACGATATTACATATGCTGCTTCCTGATTTCAGCGATGAAGAAGTGAAACGTTGTGTAAACGATGCCTATGCAGGAAAATTCCGCAATGAAGACATTACCCCATTACACATGGTAGACGATGAAGCAATTCTTGAATTATTCCATGGTCCAACATGTGCATTTAAAGATGTAGGATTGCGTATGCTGCCTCAGTTGATGCGCGTATCTTTAGAAACCCACACAGATGAAAATGTCATGATTTTGACTGCAACAAGTGGGGATACAGGAAAAGCGGCACTGGAAGGATTTAAAGATGTGCCACGTACTGGTATTACTGTATTCTATCCAGATGCTGGGGTATCCAATATCCAAAAGCTTCAAATGGTCACTACAACAGGAAATAACACCTGCGTATGTGCTATTAAAGGAAACTTTGATGATGCACAATCCAATGTGAAAAAGATTTTCAACAATCAGGCACTATCTGATGAATTAGCAAAACAACATGTAACATTGTCCAGTGCCAATTCCATCAATATCGGCCGTTTGATTCCACAGATCGTATATTATATCTTTGCATATAAGGAAATGGTAAAAAACAATAAGATCAAATTCGGTGAGGAAATCAACTATTGTGTTCCTACAGGAAACTATGGCAATGTACTAGCTGGTTATTATGCGAAATGTATGGGGCTGCCTGTTCATAAATTCATTGTTGCAAGCAACGCCAACAACGTCTTATTTGATTTCTTAAAAGATGGTGTATATGATCGTAATCGTCCATTCTATAAGACCATCTCCCCTAGTATGGATATCCTGATTAGTTCAAATCTGGAGCGTTTATTATATTATAAGAGTGGTAAAGATGCTGCTTATATTGCGTCTTTGATGAAAGACTTAGAAACAAAAGGAAGTTATCAGGTCAAGGAAGAAATATTTGAAAGTGTAAAAGCTGATTTTACTGGCGGTTATTGTGATGATGAAGCTTGTGCACAAGCAATCAAAGAAATGTATGAACAGCATGGATATGTAATGGATCCACATACAGCAGTAGCCTATAAAGTAATGAAAGATTATGAAAAAGAAGACAGTGAACATAAATGTGTATTATTATCTACAGCATCTCCTTACAAATTTGCGCCAGCCGTATATGAAGCTATCTTTGGCAAAGGTGATGAAGATGAATTTGCATGTATGAAGCAGCTGGAAGAAAAAACCGGTGCACAGATTCCTGCGCCTTTAAAAGAACTTTCCACAATGGAAATCCGTCACAATGCATTGGTTGATAAAGATGATATGGAAGCCTTCGTTCAAAAAACTGTGGAGGAAATGTTCCATGATTAAGGTACAGGTACCAGCTACCTCTGCCAATTTAGGGCCAGGATATGACTGCCTTGGAATCGCACTGGATGAATACTGTACAGTAAGTTTTGAAGTAATTGAAGAAGGCTTAGAAATCACAGGCTGTGAAGCTGCATATTGTAACGAAGACAATCTGATTTATCAGGCCTTTTTAAAGGGATTAGAATATTTAAACGAGAAAGTCAGTGGTTTACGTATGCATGTGGAAACCAATATTCCTTATGCCCGTGGTATGGGAAGCAGTGCTACGTGTATCGTCGCAGGATTAACAGGTGCCAACGCCCTGTTTCACCATAAAATGAATAAATATGAAATATTTGATTTAGCTACCCAGATGGAAGGACACCCAGATAATGTTGCTCCTGCTATTTTTGGTGGATTGACTGTTTCTTTTATGGATCAGGGAAAACCAAATATGATTCGTTATGGTGTAAAAAAGGATTTAATTTTTGTAACAATGATTCCCGATTTTGAAGTCAGCACAAAAAAAGCCCGTGAAGTGTTGCCAAATCAAATGAGCTATGCCCAGGCTGTTTATCAAATGGGGCGTACCGCAGCCCTTGCCAAAGCAATAGAAATTGGTAACGGACTCATTATTTCAAAGGCTTGTAACGATCAGATGCAAGAGCCATATCGTAAAAAACTGATACCTGCATATGATGAAGTAAAAACATTATCAAAGGATTGTGGTGCCCTGACGATGTTTATATCTGGCAGTGGTTCAACAATGATGGCTTTAACACAGCAGGAAGAAGTCGCTGATGATTTGATAGCACAGCTAAAACAGCGTTATCCTTCATGGGATTATCGTAAATTACATGCCACCTATGATGGCAGCAGTGATGAGGTGATGTAATGGAAAAATATTATATTGTAGATAGCACCATCCTTCCAGATGTTCTGGATAAAGTAATAGAAGCAAGAACACTCTTACAGAATGGTGAAGTTAAACAAGTGAGTGAAGCTGTAAAAAAAGTGGGTATTTCACGAGGTACTTATTATAAATACAAAGATTACGTATTCCTTCCTGCACAGGGCATGAGTGCTAGAAAAGCAGTCATCTCATTGATGTTGCATCATGATAAAGGAATCTTAAGTGAAGTACTAAATACCATGTCTAAAGTAAATGCGAATATTTTAACCATTAACCAGAATATCCCTATTCATGACTGGGCCAGTGTGGTAATTTCCTTTGACTTATGTGAGATGATGGTATCCATAGACCAGCTGCTTGAACAGTTAAACACTTGCCGTGGTGTGAGTAATTTACATTTGATTGCGGTAGAATAAATGTATAACTTTACATGCAACATTTCTTTTTTCGTAAATTTATGATACGATATACAATGCCTTTCAGAAAAGGAGTAATTGTATGAAACAAATATTTGAAAAACTTAATGCAATCGCAGCATATGCAATTGCCATCAGTGCAGTTTTGATTATGCTCATCACCAGTATTGACTATAACTGCTTTGATAAAGGCTTCTATGCGAAAGAATATAAAGATTTAAATACAGCCCAGTCCCTTGGGATGACAGAAAAAGATTTAAACAAAGCCACTTATACTTTGTTAGATTATCTTAAAAATGAACGGGACGATATTCAAGTGGAAATTTCATTAAAAGGCACCAAAACAGAAGCCTTTAATGAAAAAGAAGCTAGTCATATGGTTGATGTAAGAAATCTTTATCATTTTGCATTGATCTTACGTAAGGGATGTATCGTCGCCTTACTTGTATCTTTGGTATATTTAATATTCCAATATCGTGGTGGTATTTATACACATTTAAGTATCGCTTATATGAAAACGGCGATTTTATTCTTTGTCTTTTTTGCTCTGGTAGGATTCTGGGCTTATGCTGATTTTGATGCTTTTTGGACTGCTTTTCATCGTTTAGCATTTAGAAACGATCTCTGGCTGCTGGATCCATCAACGGATTTGATGATCAACTTGTTCCCTAGTGATTTCTTCTTTAAACTGGTATTTAAGATTATTACCTGGTTTGCGGCAGGATTTGCAGGTTTATTCGCTGTTAGCTATGTTTATTTAAGACATCAGCTACATAAAGTACATAAGGAGTTGATGGGGAATGATGAATTACCACAATCTGATACTGGCAAGTAAGTCCCCTCGAAGAAAAGAACTTATGCAGGACTGTGGTTTTGCTTTTCGTTCTATCTCATGTGATTGTGATGAAGTATTTGATAAAGATATACCAGTAGAAAAAGCAATTGAAAAAATAGCATATCAGAAAGCCAAAACGGTATGGGATGCGTTTCCTGATCAATTGGTGTTAGGCTGTGATACGATGGTCATTTTAGATGGTGAACCACTTGGCAAACCAAAAAATCGCGAGGATGCAAGTCGAATGTTAAAACAGCTGTCTGGTAGCACACATCGTGTAATTAGTGGTGTAGCAATTCTTGGTAAGGATGTCCACATTGTATTTCATGATATCACAGAAGTTACATTCTATAATATTGAGGAGGATGATTTACAACAATATCTGGATAGTGATGAGCCTTATGACAAGGCTGGTGCTTATGGCATCCAGGGAAAAGGTAAATTGTTTGTGAAGGAAATTCATGGTGATTATTATAATGTGATGGGTCTTCCAATTGCGAAAGTCTACCGTGAATTGAAAAAGCTCTTAAAAAATCAATAAACTTTGCGAAAGCTGTTGAAAAAATATAGAAATATATTATAATATAATAGCTTTCCAAAGAAAGCTGCCGACATAGTATAGTGGTAATACAGAGCAATGGTAATGCTCAGCGCGCAGTTCAATTCTGCGTGTCGGCACCATCTGAAAATGAAAGTCTTCCAAGTGGAAGGCTTTTTTTATATAGAAAAACAAGGAAACTATTCATTTCCTTGTTCTTTTTCTAATAGCTTATCAAATTCATTTTTTGGCAATGGTTTAGAGAAATAATATCCCTGAGCGATATCACAACCAATGCCCCTTAAAAACTCTAATTGTGCTTTTGTTTCTACGCCTTCCGCAACTGTACGGACATTTAATGATTTATTCAATTCTATAATGTATTGAATAATCTTTTTTTGTTTCTCATGATCTACACCCATATCCTTAACGAAGAAACGATCTAATTTCAGTTCATCAAATGGCAGTGCCTGTAAAACATTCAAAGATGAATAGCCACTTCCAAAATCATCCATCGACACTTCAAAGCCTAATTGATGAACACTTTGAATTGTTTCCTTTAAGATCTCCATATCTTCCAACGCAACACTTTCAGTTACCTCCAGCACGATTGCGGAAGTATCAACATGATGTCGTTTTATGATTTTCTTTATATCTTCCATATAATTACTGCGATACATCAACATTCTTGACTGATTTACATTTATCTGTTTTATACAATATCCTTTAGACTGCCATTCTTCCATGTATGAGAATGCATGATCTAATACATACATATCCAGTTTTGTGATAAATCCATTTTCTTCAAATAAAGGAATGAATTCATCCGGCATAATGATTTTACCATCCATATTCCAACGGACAAGCGCTTCTGCGCCAACAATCTTTTCAGTCACAATATCATGTTTGGGTTGAAGATATACTTCAAATTCATGATTCTGTAGTGCTGTTTCCATTCTTGATTCTATTAAACTTTGATGTTGGGAAGCATTATATAATTTATCATCATAAATATAGATATCACTATTGCTATGCTTTTTACATTCTTTTAATGCCATCATAGCCCGATTGATCACAAGATCAATCGCCTGATTTTGTTCACGTTCATCAAAAATCTTTATTCCACAGGAGCATTGGATATAATAATGCTGTTGCGGATGTAGTTCATAACTGCATATCTTCGCTTTTAGTTTTTCCATGCGTTTTATCAGTGTTTGTTTATCTTGTTCATGCAGCATCAGACCAAAACAATCCGCATGATGACGATAATATAATTCATCTGTCTGGATTTCCTCTTTCAAACATTTTGCGAAATATTTCAAAAAAGCATCTCCAGCCTGATATCCAAATAATTCGTTAATCATCTTAAAGTTTAAAATATCAAGCTCAACGATACTATAATATCGACTTTTCTCTAATAACGCATTTGCCTCCAGTAAAAATTTACTCTTGGTATAAGAATTGGTAAGTTCATCAAAATATGCGATATTTTCTAATATTTTTCGACTACCTAAAATGATTTTATTGATATATTTTAATAAGGCGCTTAATAGAATAATAATTGCGATAATCGCCATGATAGATAATTTGGAAACCATACGTAAATTAGAGGTCAGTACAGAGTTAGGTACCATACTTACAATTAACCAGTCATTAATTCCCAAAGAAGTAAAATGCGCCAGATATGTATTGCCTTGCTGATGATACATGAAAGATCCATCTTCTTTATTTTTCAACGCCTGTTTTGCTTCTTCTAATTCATCCTGACGATCAAAACTTAATTGATATATATTATCATAAGTCTGATTGGGGTCTTCTTTACTTCGTATAACAAGTGCGCCATCACTTTTCACAATTCCCGCAAAACCATTACCTAATGAAGGCAGATCAACAATACTGCGATATATTTCTGAATCATTTACTGCACATAATGCCCCAATAATTTTACCTTTATGATAAATTGGCACTGCATAAATATTAATATATCCATCACCAAAAGAATCTTTAATTGTATCTGTGATGACTTCTTCACCATGTAATGCCTTTTTTACATAATCCATTTGACTTAAATCAACATTTTCTATTCTCTGTCCGCTAATATCCACCATTGTGGTCATACCATCGGTTCTAATAAACCCCATACGCATAAAACGATTCGCATTATTTATTTCTTCAAGAATTCGATACAGATGTTCTGTTTCCACAGCTTCTTCTTCCCCTAAAATTGTGGCCATCCCATCTAAAGTTTCTATATCTCCATGTATTTGACGAAGGATAGAAGCTTTATATTGTGTGGTCATCTGAGCTAAAAATTCATTTGTTTTTGCATTTTGCTGGTCATTGATAAACCACAAACCACTTAAACATAAAGAAATAAGTACAAACGTAATCGTTGCCACCACAAGAATGGAATGTCTGATTTGATTGTCTACCCGTTTCATTTTCTTCCTCCATGTACCTCCCTATTATACCATTTAATTTATCTGAAATGTAGAAAAAAAATATCCTTTTCTATGAATAAAACACATAGAAAAAGGAAAAAGTGAAAATATTCCATATCCTCAACAATTTCCTTTATACACGTAATTTAAATTCATTCTCGCAATATGACATAAATGTTCTATTTGATCAACATCAGTAGGTGGAATATGACAATGATATCGTGGAAAATATCGACTGATATGTAATGGTATATCTTTACTGATTGACGCAATCCATTTTGTCATTTGTTGCATTTCTTCTTCTCCATCATTTCTTCCGGGAATGATCAGCGTTGTTAGTTCTACATGTGTATACGCACTACAAAGTATGATATTTTCTTTGACCAGTTCAAGATTTCCACCTATTTTCTCATAGAATCCAGAAGTAAATGCTTTTAGATCAATATTCATCGCATCAATGTATGGCAATAAATCCATTAGATATTTTGATGTAATCGCACCATTTGTTACCAATACATTTTTAAGACCATGCGCATGTGCAAGTTTTGCACAGTCATAGATAAATTCATAGCCAATAAGTGGTTCATTATATGTATAGGCAATCCCAATATTTCCTTGTTCATCTGCTAAACGCAAAGCTAGATTTACGACTTCTTCTGGTGTCAGTTTTTCATATTCTACATGATTTTCTTGTGAAATGATTGCATTTTGACAAAAATCACAATGAAAGTTACAACCAAAACTACCAATGGATAAAATACTAGAGCCTGAATGAAATTGTGCAAGTGGCTTCTTCTCAATAGGATCTAATGCAAGTGATGTCATACAACCATAATTTAAAGATACAATTTTCCCATCTCTCATACCTCTGGCTTTACAAAATCCTGTTTTTCCTTCTGTTAATTCACATTGATGAAAACACAAATCACATTTCATGATGGCGAATCACCTCAAATCTTTGAATCCTGAAATCATCAGCTTCATCGATACCTGCTTTTGACAAAGCAATGCGTAATTGCTGATCAAATGTATCTACACCTTCTAAATCAGGCAACAATACTCCTCGACGTAATCCATCATCCACAATCACACCATATCGTTTCACATCTAAATCATCATCACAACTTGCTGGTTCAGGATCACCAAGTATGTCCACACTATATTCTATCAAATGCAGTTCTTCTTTTCTGACCGCATGAAAACGCGGATCTCTTGTTCCTGCAGAGATTGCATTTGCGATAATCTCTTCTCCAACATTCTTTTTCATTGGTGCCAAAGTTCCAATACAGCCTCTAAGACGATTATTTATATGTAGAGATACAAATACTGCCTTCGGCATATTCATCTTTTCTGGAATAAAAGCAGATGATAATACCGTATGATAACGAACATAGTGTTCTAAAGACATTTTCGCAAGCGCCACAAAGGGGTCTTTTTCTATATCGATTGCGCAAATACCATATCCCACACCAAAGGTTCCCTCATATGATAAAAACCTTGTACGATAAGCATATTGAGATAAAATACCCGTTAGCATCAGAAAAGAAGGAAGCCCACATTGTGCACATTCTTTTAATACGGATTGATTGATTGTCTGTAATGCATCAAAATCATTTTCTTTCATAATTCGAACGATTTCTTTATCAAACACTGGACCTTCTTCACAATATCCATAAGGACCATCTGCTTTTAATCGATGAGATAAATCCCCACTTGCGATTACAACGATTTTTTGATTCATTTCTTTTATCGCTTTTGCGATGCATTTCCCAAAAGTGACTTGTATATCGATATCCAAATCGCTGACTCCAATTCGTACGATTTCAAAATCATGATATTCTTTTTCAATGAAATACAGAGGTACCATCGTACCATGATCCAGCAGCTGTGCATCATCACCCAATGTTCCCGCTGGTATCTTTGCTATTTGTGCCTCTTTTTCTATTTTCTCAATCAATTTTTTATCATATCTTTCATGAAAACTTACTTGTGATGCATGAAACTGTGAGAAATCTCCTTTTGCTTCATCACCAGATGATATCGCGATATAATTACGGTAACTTGGCGCATGTGGAGAAAATATCAATATAGTATCTGGTCGCAGTTTTGCGATTTCTTTTGCGATTTGTTCATATGCTTGTTTTGTTTTATTAATCTTTTGTTCCTCGCCTTTTCCTATTTCATTTAAAAGAATTGGTGGATGGGGAACCATATATGCAGCTAGTAGCATTGTGATCACCTCTACGCTCATTATAACACTTTCACACAAGTGAAACAGACAAGTTGAAGTTTTATGTCATAAGTTAAGGAGAAATTTTAAGAAAGTAGATATGAAGCACTTGCCTGTTTCATTGCAAAGGATAACATATTTTTTCCCATATGTCATAAAAGTGAAAAATAATTGTTTTTTTTGCGAAAATATTAAAAAAAACTTTAAGAATCTATTAAAAAAAGGTACAAATCGTACCTTATAAATTCTCTAACATAATCTGGCAGCCATCAACTACACAACTCAGTGCATTTTCAGCTACATACACTGGAATTTTTAATTCATCACGCATCAACTGATCCAGGTTCTTTAATAAAGCGCCTCCTCCAGTCAATACCAAACCATGCTGTACAATATCAGAAGCAAGTTCTGGAGGTGTTACTTCCAAAATCGTTTTTGTCGCATGTACGATTTCTCTTAAACTCTGGTGAATATAAGATTCAACCTCATTAGAGTTGATTTCAATTGCATGTGGTAATCCTGTTTCCACATCACGTCCACTGATACTAATTGTTTCCACATTATCACCAGGAATAGCTGTCGCAATCTGTTTTTTGATTTCTTCTGCTGTCTGTTCACCAATATACATTTTCTTCTGTACACGAACATTTTCAATAATATCATGTGTTAAATGATTTCCAGCTGTTTTAATTGATGTAGAACATACAATATCACCTAAAGACAATACTGCGATATCACTGGTACCACCACCAATATCTAAGACCATATGTCCACTGGCTTTGCCAATATCAAGTCCGGCTCCTAATGCCGCAACCTTTGGTTCTTCTTCCATGAACACTTTTTTTGCGCCTGCTCGATATGCACAATCACGAATTGCGTTCTTTTCCACAGATGTAATTTTGGTTGGATGACAAATTAATATCACGTTCTTTTGAAACATTCCTTTTAAATCACATTTCTTAAGGAAATAATTCAACATCATATCTGTTGCTTCAAAATCTGCAACAACCCCGTCCTTCAATGGACGTAAACAAATCATGTTTTTTGGTGTACGTCCTAGCATATCTTTCGCATCAAGTCCTGCGGCAATACATTTCTTTGATTGCGCATCTACTGTAATAATTGATGGTTCATTCACAACAACACCTTTGTTATCTACACAGATCAACAGGTTCGTCGTACCTAAGTCGATTCCGATTTTTCTTGCCATTACTCATCCTTCTTTCTGCTGTTTCCTAAAATTTGCCAATATAAATATACCACAGAAAAAGGGATAAAACTATTACTATTTACTTTTTTGGCATATTCATCCTTATATAAACTTCACAGCTGTACCATATGCAATGACTTCTGCGGCACCACCCATAATAGCACTGGAAGCATAACGGATATTCACAACAGCATCCGCACCCATCGCTTCTGCCTCTTCTACCATACGTTTCGTCGCAAGTGCTCTTGCCTCATTCATCATTTCATTATAAGCTTTTAATTCTCCACCCACTAAAGTCTTAAACCCCTGTGAAATATCTTTTCCGATATTCTTTGTTTGAATGGTACTTCCTTTCACCAAACCTAACATTTCCAACTCTTTTCCTGTAATGTAATCAGTATTTACTAAGATCATCTTCTTCTCCACTCCTTATCTCGTCAATACGTTCTCTCACGATATATACCCAAAGAAACAATAACGCAATCAAAGGCAACCCAATGATAGACGCTACAAATAAGTTGACTTCAATACAAAACACCATGGCGATCCACATCAAAAAGTACCCCGATACAATCACCCCTATCACAATTGGTGCTATCATTTTCTTATTCATAATCGTTTCTCCTCGTCTATATCTTTATGCTTTTATTATGACATGAGTTATTAGAGGAACACAAGCATTATTTGAAAAAGATAGTTACTTTCATCCCTGTTTGTTTATCACCTGTTACTATGGTAGCATATTCTATCAAAAATGCAAAAAAAAGATGACTCCCAAAGGAATCATCTATCTTTATAATTATAAATATAATTATTTGTTCATTGCTTCAGCGATAGCTACAGCAACTGCAACAGAAGCACCAACCATAGGGTTGTTACCCATACCGATTAGACCCATCATTTCTACGTGAGCAGGAACTGATGAAGAACCAGCGAACTGAGCATCTGAGTGCATACGTCCCATAGTATCAGTCATACCATAAGAAGCAGGACCAGCAGCCATGTTATCTGGGTGTAATGTACGTCCAGTACCACCACCAGAAGCTACTGAGAAGTATTTCTTACCTTGTTCGATACATTCTTTCTTGTATGTACCTGCAACTGGGTGCTGGAAACGAGTTGGGTTAGTAGAGTTACCAGTAATAGAAACGTCTACACCTTCGTGATGCATGATTGCAACACCTTCACGTACGTCATCTGCACCATAGCAGTTAACTGCTGCTCTTTCTCCCTGAGAATAAGCAGTTCTTGAAACTTCTTTTAATTCACCTGTGAAATAATCAAACTGAGTTTCTACATAAGTAAATCCGTTGATACGAGAAATAATTTTCGCAGCATCTTTACCTAAACCGTTTAAGATTACACGTAATGGTTCTTTACGAGCTTTGTTAGCGTTACGAGCGATACCGATTGCACCTTCAGCAGCAGCGAAAGATTCGTGTCCTGCTAAGAATGCGAAACATTTTGTATCATTGTCAAGTAACATAGCAGCTAAATTACCATGACCTAAACCAACTTTACGATCATCAGCAACAGATCCAGGAATACAGAATGCCTGTAAACCTTCACCTAAAGATTTAGCTACTTCATATGCAGTTTTTTCACCTTTTTTGATTGCGATAGCTGCACCAGCAATATATGCCCAGCATGCGTTTTCAAAACAGATTGGCTGAATGCCTTTTACGATGTTGTAAACATCAACACCTTTTTCATCACATAGTTTTTTTGCTTCTTCGATGGAAGAAATACCATATGAATTTAATACTTCATTGATTTTATCAATACGTCTTTCGTATCCTTCAAATAATGCCATGATTTTTCCTCCTATTCGTGTCTTGGGTCGATATATTTAACAGCATCTGCATAACGACCGTAAGTTTTCTTAGCGTTGTTTAATGCTTCTTCAGGGTTAGTACCTTTCTTAACAGCATCCATGAAAACACCCATGTTTACATATTCGTAACCAATGATTTCGTTGTTTTCATCTAATCCCATCTGAGTGATATAACCTTCAGCAAGTTCAAGGTAACGAGGACCTTTTAATTTTGTTGAATAAACTGTACCAACCTGAGAACGAGTACCTTTACCTAAGTCTTCAAGACCAGCACCTACAGGTAAACCGTTTTCAGAGAATGCAGACTGTGTACGACCATAAACGATCTGTAAGAACAATTCACGCATTGCAGTGTTGATAGCATCACAAACCAAGTCTGTGTTTACAGCTTCTAATAAAGTCTTACCAACGATAGCTTCACTAGCCATTGCAGCTGAGTGAGTCATACCTGAACAACCTAATGTTTCGATTAATGCTTCCTCGATAATACCTTCTTTAACGTTTAATGTCAGTTTGCAGGCACCCTGCTGTGGAGCACACCATCCGATACCGTGTGTCAAACCAGAGATGTCTTTGATTTCTCTTGAGTAAACCCATTTTCCTTCTTCAGGAATAGGAGCACATCCGTGACTAGCGCCACATTTTACTGTGCACATGTTTTCAACTTCTTTTGAATAAATCATGTCATTTCTCCTTTCTCGTGTCATCCATGATTTTACCAATGTATGCTACTTTCTAAGAAAAAGTTGTAGCCTTGGTCATGCGTATATCTCTACCCTCTATAAATAGAAATATCAGTTTGGGAACTTTTTCACAAGTATTGTAAAATAAGAGTTTTCCCACTTCTTAATTTTAAATCTTTTCCTAGTTCCTGTCAATGCTAAAGGTGTCTTTTATTCCTACAAAAAGCCCAAATGAAAAGGGATTTTCATCCCTTTCCTACTTTACTTTTACCTTACTTTCCCTTTGAGCGACCTCACAATTTTTCAGAATCAGGGAAATCAAGTCTTTCTTTCGGTTTTCTTCATCAAAATAACATTGAAATGGAATGCTCACACCACCATGTGCTACCACTAATATATTTTGATGCATTGCTTCCTCCATAATATCATCGAGAAAGTCATAAACTCTGTGAAAAACCTCATCAATACTTTCCATACCATACTGTACCGGCTTTTCCCATTTCCAGAAATCTTCAAACACAATATCTTTTCGTTTGGCACCTTCAACTTCTCCAAAATAACGTTCTATAATACGTTTATCTTCATGTATTTCCAATCCATAATTTTCATTTATAATACTTGCTGTATGTCTTGTACGCTGTAATGGGGAACATATAATCTTATCGATATGCACTTGTTTCATCGCATCACGTACCTGTTTCGCCTGTTTGATGCCTTCTTCATTTAATGCGATATCACTTTGTCCTTGTAAATAACCAAGCTTATTCCAATCTGTCTGTCCATGTCTTACATAATAAATACTCATTATGAAATCTCCTTGATCAGTTTGCCAACATCTTCTGGCTTATGTGCATCGCTGGCAGTCATAATTTTTACCCCATTGCTTTTTAAAATATCCAGGAAAACTGGGTTTGTGCCCATATCTTCATGACCATAACGATAATGAATACCTGTATTATTTTCCATATATACATCATGTTCTTTCGCAAGCTTTGCCAGACGTTGATACGTTGGTATTAAATCATACGTTGGTTCATAATGAAATAATTTCAATTGATCTGGATGACCAATCTGAGTAAATAAATCACTACAGATCATATCTTCCATAATCTCATAATAACGCTGATATATTGTATTAGTATCATATTTATCCCATAATATTTCGCGTGAAAAACTATTCATATCATATAGTAATGCATCAATGGAATGGATACTTCCTATCACAAAATCATAAGGATACTTCGATAATACTTCTTTAATCAGTGCTTTATCCTTAGGTGCATAACATACTTCCAAACCAAAGCGTACTTCAATTGGCAGATTCATTGCTTTTACTTGACTGATTAGTTCGTGATATGTGCTTAATGGCTCCAGCTTTTTCTTTTCAAACCATTCTTTCTGTTCATTTGAAGCTTCTTTTAATGCGTCATACATAGGCGCAAATTCTATAAACCGATGCGTATGATCAAGGATTTGGATGGTATCCATTCCTGCCTTTACTCCCGCATTCACAAATTCCATAACATAATCTACCGTTAAAGGTCCATTTTCTAAATGCATATGTCCATCAATCATTTGCTTATCCTCCCTTTTTTGCATTTATTATACCATTATATTAACAGTTTATGTTCAATTTGATATAAATTAAAATATCGTTCATATTTCACCAAGCATATTTAAATGTTTTCTTTTCTACATACAAAAAAAAGCTATAGAAAAAAATCTATAGCTTTATGCGATTCTACATCTTATCTTCATGTTTTCCCTTATTTAACAAAAACATTCCATCTGTATCATCCATAGAATCATGGTGTTTTTTATTAAATCTAAAAAACCGGTAGATAAGTAATAATATAATGATGATAACAATCAAAAGTGCTACTGTAATCCATAAATCCATATTATTCGCCTCATTCCAATATATTGAAAACAAGTGCTCACAAACTTACCTAGTGACTACATTCCCTTTTTTATCAGACAATTTTCCAATTGGTTTATATCCGCAATCATTCACCTCCTATATCAGCATCCAACCCCTGGATCTGATTTTTGATATTATCATTTTACTCTTTGATAACTTCAATGTAAATAACATTATCCTTACATTTTTATAACATTTATTTCACAATGTAATATCATAAAATAAAAAGCACAGGTTTATTTTCCTGTACTTCTTTACAAGCCCATGAAACCGCTAGGCTTTTTTGGCATACCAATCAAAGGATTTTCCATCAGATCAATATCATCATTTTCTGTTAATTCTTCTTTTTCTAAAGGAATTGCAATTCCTTCACTAATCAAACCAGCATCAATCATAGAACCGATCATATCTGTATATTCCATAATATCTTTATAACTTGTACGGATAACACCATCTTTATCCTGTAGTAAAGAAACACGAATTTTATTTTCAAATTGGCCATTCGCAATGGTAACAATCATGTTTCCTATGGTTTTATTATAACGAATAAATCCTGTATCTGTACGTTCATAACAGCGAAATCCAAAACTGCGTAAAAAAGACAAAGCATCATCATTTTTGATTTTCATTCAAATTTCCTCCATTATCTTATGCTTTATGTTACGATATGCATTTAAAAAAATATGGTGATTCATCATCATCCAAAAATAGAATTTACCTTCTATATGTTTATTATACATAAAGTATTGACGTTTTTAAAGGATTTTGACAAAATCTCTTAAAAAGGATGAAAAAATATCATTTTATACATATATTCCCCAAAGAAAAGGCTGATTATTCAGATATTTTCTAAAGATAACCAGTCTTTTTCTTTATTTATTATTTATTTTCCAACTGTTGTTGTAAGTCTTTGAATGTATCACAAGTTAAGATAAGTTCAATGATTTTATCCAATTGTGAAGGTGTTATAGATGATAACCATGCAGAGGCATCGTGATTATATTTTTTTATGATCAGTTGTTTTACAATCTTTAATTGACCTTCCAGAAGTCCTTCTTTCTTACCTTCTTCTCGCCCTTCTTCTAGAGCTTTTTTTCTATCTTCTTCATTTTTGATTCTTGCCGTTTTTTCAAGATACTTCTCACGTAATTCTGCTTCTTCAATTCGTTGTGCCATTGTCCATACTTCTTCATTTTGTTTCATATCATCATATTTTTTCATAATCGCATCCACCAACTTTCCTGTGTTTATTGTATCACAAGGTTCGTTGTGTTTAAATAGGTAACATAACTTTTCGAAATCATTTAAGTTTTCTACACCTTTTTCCTCTACAATGCGGTCAATCACATTCAAATTGACATATGTACGATTGATCAATGCATTCTCCTGTTCTACTTCACCTTTCTCATTGCGCATCACATAATGATTGATTAACTCGTTATTCCTTTCTGCCGCTTCACCTGTAAAGAATGTTAAGATAATCTGATATTCAGGTTGAATGACATCATAGTAATTTCCTGATTTCAACTGCATACTTAAATTTCGTGCGCCATAAAATTCCCAGCGATTAAAATCTACATCTTTGTATTGATTTTGAATTTCAATATTATGGCGTCTGCCTTGATCATCCGTTGCCACAACATCCATAACGATACGCTTTAAGCCAAATTGTTCAGGAAGGATTTCTGAATTTACTACTTCAGTATGCACGATATTAAATCTGTAATGTGTTGCGACAGTACAGAAAAAATTACGCAGAAGATTAGAAGTAGCATCTTCACCCGTTAAACTAAATTTTATAAATACATCATTGGTAAATGAAACAGGTGAATTTTTATTCACATCCACATCTTTCTTTTCAGCTAAAACATTTAACATTTCTTTCTTTTCCAAATTTGTTATAGTAGCTTTTGTTTTCTTTAATTTTTCTTTTCCCATAGAGGTCCTCATCTTTCCTAGGCATAAGTGCCTACATGTATACATACGTATTTTTCATATGAAAATCCTAAATTATTTTCGAAAAAGTAAAAATAACCTATTTATAGTATATAGCAGTATAATATTCATTCATATTATATATAACTAGTAAACTTTTTTGATCAAGTTTTACTAAAATATTCGTTTTATTTTACTAAATTCATTGACATTTACTAAACTGACGATTATATTAATGGTAGAGCTTACATCAAAAAGGAGAGATTAACTATGATCGATAAACTAACAAAACAGTTTCAAGAATTATTCCACACGGATGGAGAAGCTTTCTTTTCTCCAGGACGTGTCAATCTGATTGGCGAACACACAGATTACAACGGCGGCATGGTATTCCCATGTGCCATCACTTATGGTACTTATGCGATTGCCTCAATGCGTGATGATGAAGAAGTCCATTTCTTCTCCAACAATTTTAAAGATTTAGGTGAAATCGTATGTAATATCAACGATTTACATTATGATCAACAGGATGATTGGACAAATTATGCGAAAGGCGTCATCTTTTATATCCAGGATAAAGGCCATACCTTCACAAAAGGATGCAATATCTTAGTCGAAGGAAACATACCAAATGGTGCTGGATTAAGCAGTTCAGCTTCTTTGGAAGTTTTGACAGGTACGATTATTAATGAACTATATCATCTGAATATTCCTATGCTCGATATTGTGAAAATTGGTCAGGAAGCAGAGAATAAGTTTGTTGGCATGAATTGTGGCATTATGGATCAATTCATTATTGGTATGGGGAAAAAAGATCATGCGATTGCCCTGGATACTGCGACTTTAAACTATACGTATGCCCCTGTTCGTTTAAACGATGCCAGCATTGTAATTATGAATACATGCAAACGCCGTGGACTTGCGGATTCTAAATATAACGAAAGAAGAAGTGAATGTGAAACAGCTTTAAAAGAATTACAGAGCAGAGTCGATATTAAAAATCTATGCGATTTAAATGTTGAACAATTTGATAAAGTAAAAGATGCAATCCAAAGTGAAGTTAGAATGCGTCGTGCTAAACATGCTATTAGTGAAAATCAGCGTGTAAAAGAAGCCATTACTGCACTTGAAAAAGATGATATCACAACCTTTGGTAAATTAATGAATGCCTCTCATATATCCCTACGTGATGATTATGAAGTAACTGGTATAGAGCTTGATACTTTAGTCGAAGCCTCATGGAAACAGGATGGCTGTATTGGTGCCCGTATGACAGGTGCTGGTTTTGGCGGATGTGCTATCGCTATTGTAAAAAATGATGCCATTGATGCCTTCCAAAACAATGTCAAAGCGGAATATTTGGAAAAAGTCGGATATCCTTGTGAATTCTATATCGCATCTATTGGAGATGGCGCAGGAAAAATGGTAAAATAAAGCTATAAAGAAAGCAGGTAAAAAATATGAACAAAGCTATTAAACGTTTAGTAAACTTCGGCCTGGCACACCAGCTGTTAAAAGAAGAGGATGTCATCTATGTTACCAATCAACTGTTAGACATTTTACAGTTACATGATTATGAGGATGTTGATGTTGAAAGTGAACAATTAACAACACCACAGCCAATTCTAGATGATATGCTTGCGTATGCTATCGAAAAAGGTATCATTGAGGATACAATCGTATCCAAGGACTTATTTGACACACGTATCATGAATGCATTAATGCCACGCCCAAGCGAAGTTATCGCAAAATTTAGAACACTTTATAAAGAGAGTCCAAAGAAAGCCACAGATTATTATTATGACTTATCTCGTGCCAGCAATTATATGCGTACGGATCGTATCGCAAAAGATCTTCACTGGGTCACGGAAACCAAATATGGCCCTATTGATATTACAATCAATCTAAGCAAGCCAGAAAAAGATCCAAAGGATATCGCAAAAGCAAAATTGCTGCCACCAAGCAAATATCCAAAATGTTTGTTATGTAAAGAGAATGAAGGCTATGCAGGTACCCTTTCCCACCCTGCCAGAAATAATCACCGTATCATTCCTGTGATGTTGAATGGTAAACGTTACTTCTTACAATATTCTCCATATTCTTACTATAATGAGCACTGTATCGTATTTAATGAAGATCATATTCCTATGGTGATCAATGAAAATACTTTCCGTTGTCTGCTTGATTTTGTAAGACAATTCCCACATTACTTTATCGGTTCTAATGCCGATCTTCCAATTGTTGGCGGCAGTATTTTAACACATGATCATTTCCAGGGTGGTAATTATACCTTTGCGATGGAGCGTGCTTCAATGCTGGAAGAAATCAAAAGTGAAAAATATCCAGGTGTCAGCTATGGTCGTGTCATGTGGCCATTAAGTGTTCTTCGTTTACGCAGCAGGGAAATAGAACCATTAATACATTGTGCAACGGATGTATTATCTAACTGGAAAAACTATAGTGATGAGTGTGTAGGTATCTTATCTCATAGTGAAGATACACCACACAATACCATTACACCAATTGCCCGTAAAAAAGGTGAATTCTATGAACTGGATCTGACATTAAGAAACAATCGTACAACAGAAGAATATCCAATGGGTATCTTCCATCCTCACGCTAATCTTCACCATATCAAAAAAGAAAACATTGGTCTGATTGAAGTTATGGGACTTGCGGTATTACCTGCAAGATTAAAAGGTGAACTTGCACAGATTGAAGAATGTCTACAAAATCAGAAAGCATTACCAGAAGCTTTACAAATTCATCAAGACTGGTACAATCACCTTTCAGCCACCTATCAAGATACGCCAAAGGAAGAACTTCATACAATCATTCAGAATGAAGTTGGTCATATCTTTGAACAGGTATTAGAAGATGCCGGCGTCTTTAAACAGGATGAACAGGGACAACAGGCATTTGAAAGATTTATGCATACAATTGAGGAAGCATAATGAAACAAGTCGCAAGTTATCACGAAGCACCGGTTTATGAATATACAATTGAAAATAAGGTACTAAAAATCCATGTATTAAACTTTGGAGGAACCATCTCTGGCATTTATTTTAAGGAAGATCATACCAATATGGTTGCCTCTTTCCTAAACAAACAGGACTATATCGATCAGGGCGGGCCATATTTAAATGCTCTGGTTGGTCCTGTGGCAGGAAGAATCGCTTATGGAAAATATGAAATCAATGGTGTAACACATCAGTTAAGTATCAATAATGGTGTCCATCATTTACATGGTGGTGAAAGTGGAGTCAGTAAAAAATTATTTGATATTATACAGCTTAATGATACCAGCTTACATCTTCATTTAGAAACCAGTCATGAAGAGGATGGTTATCCTTTTGGCACCTATATATATGATATTGATTATATATTAAACGATCATGATTTTACTATCAAATATCACTGTACTCCACCAGATGTATCTTTACTAAATATGACCAATCATCTATATTTTAATTTAGGTGGGATGAAGGAAGATATTACCCATCATCTATTGAAATTACCTTCCACAAAAAAATGCCGTATTGAAAAGGAATGCCACCCTAGTTGTATTGAGCCAATCATCAAGGGCAGTGCATTTGATTTTTCTTCGCTTTCAGAAATCGAACAGAATCTAATCATAAATGATCCTGAATTTGAAAACACAAAATATTATGATACTCCCTTCTTGCTTGATGAAGGTCATATCATCTTAAAAGATCCTCACATCGCGCATCGTTTAGATATCCTAACAGATCAAAGCAGCGTAGTTGTATATACTGCCAACTGGTTTGATGAAAATCAAATATTTGAGAGTGGGATGAAGGGGCATGCTTTATGCAGCATCGCTTTAGAAACGCAGGATATTCCTAATGGTATCAACATTGAAGGATGTCATCCTCATCAAATCTATGATCCACAACATCCTTATACACAAACAACGACATATCGTTTCACAAAAGAATAGACAGGGGTGAAGTAAATGGCAACAATCAAAGATATTGCACAAAAAGCAAATGTGTCCAGTGCTACGGTTTCCAGAATATTGAATGAAGATGATACATTAAACGTTCCAGAATCAACACGTAATCGCGTCTTTCAGATTGCCAGTGAACTTCATTATGTAAAAAAAGGCAAAAGCAAACGAACGGAGAAAGCATTGACCTTTGCCATTGTACAATGGTATTCATTAAAACAAGAATTAGAAGATAGTTATTATTTTACCATTCGTATGGGTGTGGAACAGTATTGCAGTCGTCATGGCATCGCATTAAAACGAATCTTTAAGGATGATTTGAATATTGAAGAAAACCTGAAGGATGTGGATGGTATCGTATGTATTGGAAAGTTTTCCACAGCACAAATCAAAAAGCTATCTCATTATCAAGAAAATATCATCTTTGTGGATATGGAAGTACAGCCACTAAAAGAAAATTGTATTGTCTTAGATTTTTCCACAGCGATTTATGATGTCTTATCCCATCTTCATGATTTAAAACATCAGCATATCGCCTATCTTAGTGGCAAGGAATATACACAGGATGGCAGTCTATTTGAAGATCCAAGAAAAAAAGCCTTCCTACAATATGCAGAAAGCTTTCATTTCAAAACAACCATCCTCGAAGAACAGTTTTCTATCGAAAGCGGTTATCAAATGGCTAATCAATTATGCGAGCATTTAGATGATATCACAGCAATTGTATGTGCAAGTGATCCAATCGCATTGGGTGTTCTTCGCTCATTAGAAGAACATAGCATCAAAGTTCCCCAGGATATGAGTGTTACCGGATTTAACGATATTAGTGCTTCTGCCTACAGCAATCCTCCACTTACCAGTGTTCATGCGCCAAGTGAAACCATGGGAGAATATGCAGGAGAATATTTACATCATCAAGCTGGTAAATTAAAACGCCTTCCTGTGAAAATCGTATTACCATGTACCCTAATCAAACGAGCAAGTACAACGCATCGTTAAACAAATGCACAGCCCATTCAGACTGTGCATTTCTTATTTATTTTGTTTCTTTTGAATAATCAATATCTTTATTTAATTCATATTTATCTACCCAGGCATTAAAATCTTCTTCCTTAGATAAATCGTTCTTATCAATATCGAAATGATCTACAATTTTTCCATCTTTTACATAATATAGATCTGGTGTCGCTGTCATATCTGGGAAATAAACCCGAATATCTGCTAGTAGTTTTTTTAATTCTTCATCCGTCAAGATTTCTTTATCAATAGATAAATCATATATTGTCACATCATGATCTGGAAGATATGTATCTAACATCGTTTTAAATGCTTTACAATATCCACATTCTGGCTGCGTAAATACTAATACAAATGTTTCTTTATTTTTCATTTTTTCCTGCATCTGTTGCAGATTTATATCAATTAATCTTTCCTTTGGTGAACACCCTGTCATAAGCAGTGTCAACACACACATTGCGATACACAAATATTTCTTCATATCGTTACCTCCAATAATACGTTAAGTATACGACATTTCTTCTCAAATTACAATTTCAAATCCGTTGAGAATCCTTGTAAAGGATATTAATTTTCTATCCATGGATGATCCAGCAGATCACATGCCATCATAACACATGAGCGACAACATTTTTTCTTGCCATTGATCAACGTTTGATCACCCTTCTCTAAAATATCTTTACAATTCACAGCTTTAATTTCCTTTTGAAATGCCTGAATAATCGGCTGAATATGAGCATATGTTTCTAGCTTGCCATTTGGCATATGCTTCATATCTCTGCATTTTCGATAACTTTCCACTATCGTTAATCCACTTAATGTTCCACACATATACCCCATATGTGCAAAACCTCCACCAAAGCCTTCCGTTAAACGAAATAACAATTCTTCATCAATGCCTAAATCATCCGCATATGCACAAGCAACTGCCTGCGCACAATTATACCCCTTTTCAAAATTTGTTATTGCCTGTATTTTGTGATTCATCCCTATTTTCCTTTCATCCTCAATGATTCAATATTATCCACAGCATGTTCCACACAATGGATACAACATAAACGTTTTCCATCTTCTGTACCTGGTTCTCCATGTTTTAAAATATCAAAACAGTCAATATATCCGTTTTCTTCTTTAAACGCTTCAATCATTGGTTTAATCACCGGATACGTATCATTTTTTACCGCATTGATTGTTTTCATATCTGGTGTACACAAATAGCTTGATACAAGTACCATTGCACTACAAGCACCACATGTATGACCATAAAAACTCATGCCTTTACCGAAGCCTTCCATCAAACGAAATGCCTGTTCCTCACTCATATTTAATTCTTCCGCATACGCACAAGCAATTGCCTGCGCACAATTATAACCACTTTTATATTTGTTTACTGCCAATTCTTTTTTATCCATAGTCATCCTTCTTTCTTATATTTTTACCTTTCTTATCATATCACATATCCACCACATAGAAATTGTAAAATTTTGTGATATTTAAAACTACAATGAAACATTGAAAAAGATCCTATACTAAAGGACCTTTTCTTCTTATATAAATGTGTAATTTTTCTTTGGATCTAATATCTCATTAATTTAAAAAGACGCATGCATTGATAACATAGAAATGGAATATATAAAGGTAAGATACACGTGACAATATTTACAGTTACACTGATATATGTCCAAAAATAATCACCTTGCGCAAATGTATTTTCTATCTCATTCCATGGTGTATAAAGCCCTGCAAGTAATGGTATATTTTTCGTCACTGAACAATATATTGAAAATAAAACAGTAATGAAAAACAAAATCAAAATATACAATCTCAGTTTAAACAACTGCTTATACATCTCATGTTTTCTTTTGATATCACTTTCAATACAATAATCAAAGTTATAGGGAATAAAATAGTAACACCATTTCCCTTTTAGCTGATCTGTGCGATAAAAAGAATTTTTTAATTGTTTCACCATACGACAGACACTATGAAAATCTTCATTCTTTATTTCTGTGATTTCATCAGCCATTTCATCCAGCTCTTGTTTTTGTTTCTCATCCGTAATATAAGCAATATAATACTGACCTTTCAAAGATGTTTCTTCAAATTCATATGCATGGATGCTTGTACTTGTTAGAAGATAGCCTTGATTTAGTTGTTCATTTAGAAATTGCATTTCTTTTTCCACATCAAAATAATTTTTATTTTTTCGTTTGATCATCATATATACCACCTGCCTTCATCTATAATTTATATCTTTTTTTCATAGATTGCATAAATTTGGCGTAACTGGTAAATTATTCGCCTATCGGGAAGAAAAATTCTATTTGGAATCGATTTGAAGTTTTATGAATTTGATATTTCCCATGATTACGCTGTGTGATATCTTCTATAATAGATAATCCCCAACCATCATGTCCCTGTTTTTTATAACCAGGTTGATAGTCATTTTCACAACTGATATATAATTTTTGATATCGTTGTTTCATCATAAGATGTATTTTGGGATGATCAATTGGAAAGGAAGCCTCTACTGCATTTTTTAAGATATTAATACAAAGCGTGGATATATCATAATCAGAAATAGAAAGTTTTAAAAAATGATCACAATCATAGGTGATGTCTATTTGTGGATAATTATAATGATAATAAGATAGTACACTGTCAATCGCAATTATGGTAGTATATTCTTCTAAACGTATAGATGATATTTGATTACTCATATCCATAAGCTGTTGGTGTAATGCTTCATATTCCTGATTTTTTTCTAATAGATATAATATTTCCAGCCTTGCTAGTAAATCATGTTTCTGCTTATGGAAATTATTCATTTCCTGTTTTTGTTTATCCATATATTGTTGCTGGATTGAAATTGTTTGTTCAATTGTTTGAAGCTTTAAAGAATCTAGGTGTAACTGGTTCAGATATTTTATAAGATACAAAATCGACGCGTATAAACAACTTAATAAAACAGTTAATACAATGGATGGATAATCAAAAATCATATAGGAACTAAGTGCGTATATTGTCGTTAATATGATGATAATGATTTTTGAAATGTGTAATGTCGTAAGATATGAAATCTCCCATAAAATAAGTAACAGATAAATACCTTCTATTATTAGAATCTGAAAATATATGGATACTGGAATACAGGTAATACAAAGGTATACAAGATTCCTTGAAACAGATAGTATTAAGGTATAATATAAGGCTTCTTTCCATGATATTCTATAGAAAAACAAGAATAGTATCAAATATAATAATCCAATGAAAAGAGTTGTGTCAAACCATATATATTTTCTTAATATCACAAAGGCAAAGCTTGCAATCAGACAATATCCCAGTTGCGTATCTGGTATTTTACGTCTTGTTTCATAATAAGAAGAGATTGCATGTCCAATGACCACCATATCAATAAATAGTATGATAATCATAAATACAGATCGATTCATCGATATATCTCCTTAAGAAAATTATTCTTTTCATTTCTTGAAATAAATAAGGTTTCCTCTATACATTCTAATCGAACGGTGGAATTATTCACTTCTTTTACATATGCTTTATGTATGGCTTGGGATTGATTGATTTTGATAAATTGATCACTTAGAGAAATAAATTTAGATAGTGTCATATTCATAATCCGCATGGTTCTTTTATTTCTTAAATGAATGAGAAACGTTTTGTTGTTAACTTCTCCATAAAGGATATGTGACAACAAAATATCCATATATCCGTCTTCTGTATGTAAGTGTAAACTAATGTGATGCTGCTTGATTTGATACATATATTCCACAAGGTGTTCTTCTAATTCTTGATTTTTTAAGACAAAACCAATCGCCATAGGACAATATCCTAACATAGCTGTTTCTTCATGAGAGGTTACATAGCAGACATAACAATTTTTTGACGTGATGTTCTTTGCTATTTCATAACCTTTTTCATCTATAAGGTCCATATCAAGGAATACACCTTCAAATTCTTCTTGTTTTTCCAAAAAAGCTTTTCCTGTGGAAAACATTATAAAATGATCATGAGGGAAATGCTTTTTCAAGGTGATACTAATCCAATTACGTATTTTTTCTTCATCATCCACAATTGCAAAATTCATAAGTACTCCCACCTTTATTAAAAATATCATAACATATTCATTTGAAATAGTAAATTTGAAAAAGTTTTATACTTGTAAATCTTATTTTCACCTCATACTTAAGTTTTATGTCAGTATGAGGTGAAAATCAATCATTTTATACAAAAAAAGAGATCTTATCGATCCCGTATTTCATTTATCTTATCCACAATTGCCTGTGCTAGCTTTGCATGATCTTCTTTTTCCATATGCATACCATCTATAGAACTTGCTTTCGCAAACTTTGAAGCATCCATAAAATCACAATCATATGCATCTGCGATATCCTTCAAATACTTCGCAAGCTGCGTACTTTTTTCATATTCTTCTTTTCCATAATCAAACCATGAACCTTCTAACTCTCCGATTTCTTCATGTAAATGAATGGGTGATACCAGCAAGATTTTAGGTACTGGATATTTCTCATTCAGATATGGATTTTTAATCATACGAATCAGAACTTTCGCACCTCTAGAAATTGCTTCTGCTGATAATTGGAACTGATGTTTTAAATCATTGGTACCAAGCATGATCACAATCAAATCCAAAGGCATATGTGATTTCAATAAATATGGCAATGCTGCCTCTCCACTTGCATAATCACAATAAGGATCATGCAATACAAAGGTACGGCCATTTAAACCCTCTTCTATAATTTCATCATCTGGTAGTTTTTGTTTTAAGATACCAGTAAATCGTTCATCAGAATCATAACGCAAGCCGTTATCCGGGCGATATCCCCATGTATTGGAATCCCCAAAACACATAATTCTCATAAGTTTCACATCCTTGTTGTTCATATATATTATGCATCACTTTATATATTATAACACAGTCATTCTCCAACAGAAAAAAGAACCACATTTCTGTGATTCTTCAAGTGTTATTTCTTAGCACTTTTCTTATGCATACCTGGAATACCTGCTTTGGTCATTTCATTGATATCCAATACTTCTTCCAGTTTTTCTTTTGTCATTAAGTTATGTTCCAAAATCAATTCTTTTAATTTACGATTTTCTTTTAATGCCTGTTTTGCAATCTTGCTGGCATTTGCATAACCGATATGTGGCGCAAGTGCTGTTGCTGTTCCTAAAGAGTTTTCCATGACTTCACGGCAGTGTTCTTTATTTGCCACGATTCCTACAATACAGTTATCTCTTAAGGTATAACATGCATGTGTTAATAAATCGATAGACTGGAACAGGTTAAAGAATAATACTGGCTCAAATACGTTTAATTCCATCTGTCCTGCTTCTGCGGCTTTGGTGATGGTAATGTCGTTTCCAAATACCTGGAAACATACCTGGTTACATACTTCAGGAATAACCGGGTTGACTTTACCTGGCATGATAGAACTGCCCGGCTGACGTGGTGGAAGCATGATTTCTGAAAGTCCTGTCTTTGGTCCTGATGCCATTAAACGAAGGTCATTACACATTTTAGACAAGTTGACACAGAATGTTTTTAATGCTCCATGAGCAAATACGAATGGATCGACATTTCTTGTTCCATCGATCAAATCTTTAGCACTAGTCAATTCAATCTGTGAGATTTCTGATAGATAACGTACGGCAATTTTCTTGTAACGTTCATCCGTATTAATACCTGTACCTACTGCAGTCGCACCGATATTAATACTCTTTAAGTTCATAAATGCTGTACGGATTCTTCTGATATCACGGACTAATGCAGTCGCAAATGCATGGAATTCCTGTCCCATACGGATAGGTACGGCATCTTGTAAGTGAGTTCTTCCAAGTTTGATAACATCATTGAATTCCAAGCTTTTATCTAGTAAAGACTCTTCTAATAAAGTAATTTCTTCAATCAGACCATCTACCAGAAATAAACATGTTAATTTACCGGCAGTTGGAAATACGTCATTTGTGGATTGTCCAAAGTTTACATTGTCATTTGGATGGATATAGTCATATGTGCCAAGTGGTTTGCCCGCAAGCTGCGCTGCACGATTTGCGATTACCTCATTGGCATTCATATTGGTACTTGTTCCTGCACCACCTTGGATAACATCTGTCACAAACCATTGATTCAGTTTCCCCTCAATTACCTCATCACAGGCCTGTACGATATATTTACATTTTTCATCATCCAGATGTCCACACTCATTGTTGGCAAGCGCACATGCTTTTTTTACCATACCCAATGATTTTACCATCATAGGATGTGTTTTTTGATATGTAATTGGAAAGTTTCTTGTTGCACGTACTGTCTGCACACCATATAAGGCATCAATCGGTACTTCAACTTCTCCCAATGAATCTCTTTCAATACGATATAGTTGTTTTTCTTCCATATGTGATTCCTCCTCGATACTATCTTACACCTAATCGTCAGAGAAACACAGAAATCTTTTTCCTAAGAGAGTGTAAGTTTTTACTGTTTTTTTCCTAAGTGTTAGGAACTTTGAATTTTGTAATAATTTTAGTCCATGCAGGTAAATTCTTTCATTTAGATCCCTTGTTTTCAATACATTTCACAAGGTATCGATAATAAATATTTAAAAAATCCTGATTTTTGGCGGTTTTTTACATTTTTCGTTTTGATTCGTTTATAATTAATACAAGAAGTGTTATCTTATTGTGACTTTCTCATATATATGTTTGTTTATATGACGAATGACTGATCATAAGATATATTTATTCTTTATGTCACTTCGAAAATACCAACTGGTATTTTTTCATGTAGTATCTACCTCCACATTCACTATTATGATTTTTATAACGTTTATGTGTACGTATAAGCAACTACCTGTATCAAACGGGAGAATGGAGGATTTATGAAACCTGAATTTAATGAAATTGGAATTGAATATGAAGAATTAATGGGGCGCTTTGCGAATAATGCGTCCATGGCAAATCGTTTCTTAAAAGCTTTTTTGAATGATCAAACATTTATACAGTTACAACAGCATTACACTAATCATGATCAGGAAGAATTAATGAAAGATATACATACGTTAAAGGGGTTATCTGGTAATTTAAGTATGATGCAGCTTTATCATATCACGAATACATGGTTATGCGATTTACGCAGCAATAATCTTCAAACAAGTGAACAATATTATCAACAGTGCCTGAAAGAATATACAAACATTACGCAGGGATTAAAAGAAATATTCAGTGAATAGCACCATGAAGAAGAATATAATTTTAATTGTTGATGATATTGCTATCAATCGTGACATACTGCGTATGGCCTTTGAAGAGAAATATGAAATCATGGAAGCAGAGAATGGATTAGAAGCATTAGAAATTATTAAACATTATAAAGATCGTTTATTAGCGGTTCTTTTAGATATCATCATGCCAAAAATGGATGGTTTTGAAGTAATGCATGAATTAAATCGTTTAAAGCTGATGGATACTATTCCTGTTTTTTTGATTACCTCTGAAAGTGATCCTACTTTTCTTCAAAAGGGATTTGACTTAGGTGCTGTGGATGTTATCACAAAACCTTTTGCGATTTTATTTATTAAACGAAGAATTGAAAACATCATTGAATTATATCGCCATCGTTATTCTCTACAGAAGATTGTGAACCAGCAGATTCATCGTATCCAGCGACAAGAGCGTGAATTATATGAAGCAACCAGATCCATTATCAACACGTTATCCACAGCAATTGAATTTCGTGATTGTGAATCTGGAGATCATGTATATCGTATCCGTGATATCACCTGTGCTTTACTGGAAGAACTCGTAAAAAATAATGAATATCATTTTTCCAGCCAGCAAATCGAATTGATTGGAGATGCATCGGTTATGCATGATGTTGGAAAGATTTCCACACCTGACTATATATTGAATAAACCTGGCAAATTGACACAGGAAGAATTTGAAATTATGAAGCAGCATACCATTCAGGGATGTGAATTGTTGAAAAGTATAAATCAGTTAAGAAACAGTGATCTGTACGAGTATTGTTACGACATCTGCCGACATCATCATGAACGCTATGATGGAAAAGGATATCCGGATGGCTTAAAGGGTGATGAGATATCTTTATGGGCACAGATTGTTTCCATTGCGGATGTATTTGATGCGCTGATCTCTAAGCGTGTATATAAACCGGCTTATTGTTTTGAGGAAACAATGAAGCTGATCAATGAGGGAGAATGTGGTATGTTTAACCCTTTGTTACTGAAATATTTCAACAATATCGCCTATGATATTTATCAAAAGTATTATCCAAAGGCAGGTATGACGCATGAAGAAAAATAGACGTATCGTTTTCATTGCGATAATTTCCTTTACCATAGTGATTATACTCATGGGATTTACCATTATCAATATCAAGGATAAAATGGATAATAACGCCATTGATCTTACTCAGAATCTATTAGACAACATGTCAGATAAAATTGCCACTTATCATGAAAAAGATGAAGATTTTATCAAGCAAAACAGTACAAAATTTAAGAATTTAAACCATGCGGAGATCGTACATGAATTAAACACGATTGTTGAACACCATGATTATTTAAATGCGATATATTTAAAAGATGGAGTAGGTGTTGACGCAAATGGTAAATCCTTTACTTATGAACAACTACCTTATCATGATTTTAAAACTAAGGAACAGGCAATTTCTCCTGCTATCAACGGACCTTATGGCGTATGGGAAATGGTATATCAAATGCCTTGTGATGATCAGGCAATGCTATATGTGGAAATCCCGTTCTCTCATTATTCACAGGGCAATGATTTGACCTTCTATAATAAATATGGCTTTGCAGCACTTATTGACGCAAGCTCTAAGAAAATCGTATTGACTTCTAAAACACCAAATGTCATCTGGAATTATATGCAGGATGCCAATGAACTGTTATCTGAAGTGGGTTTTGATGAAGATACCCAGAAAAAGATTTATGAAAACATAAACAATGATGAATCTATTATTATCAAAGGCAATGTACAAGGAGAAGAGGTTTACTTATCTTTACGTGCTGTAGAAGCCAATGCACAATGGTATCTGTGTGGTATCATACCAGTCGATGTTATTCAACAGGAATCTGGCCTTGTATTAAAGATGCTTGTCTATGTCTTTATCTGGATGATTGTTAGCTTGATGATTGTATTGTTCTTAATCGGACATGAAATTTATCATAATATCAAAAAAGAAAAGAAACGTTATGAAAAATCTCAATTAGAGAATGCGATTTATACCGCAATTGCGGAAGCCAGTGATCAATTTATCTGTCTATACGATAAAACAGAGGGCACATTGGAAAAATCCTTCTACAATCATGCTGTATTATTAGGCCTTGAACAAGATATTCTAATGAAGCAGCCGATGGTTTTCCATGAACTGTTAGACAGTTTTTCTCCTGATTTATCCAAACGTATCAAACGCAAAGAGATTATCGAAACTTGTAGCTATGAAACAAATCGTATCAATCCAATGACACATGAAAAGCAATATCTTAGATTGATTGTGAAAAACATCAGTATTGTTGGAAAGGATAAATATATTTTCTTCATCGCAGATATCAGTCATGATATCATGGTGCAGGAATCTTTGAAGATGGCAGCATTGGATGCCAAACAGGCAAATCAGGCGAAGTCTGATTTCTTATCAAAAATGAGTCATGAAATCCGTACGCCGATGAATGCGATCATGGGAATGAGTGAACTTGCTTTGCATAATCTTGATCATCCAGATAAACTAAAAGATTATCTAAGAAAAATCACACAGTCCTCCACTCATTTATTAGGTTTGATCAATGATATACTGGATCTGTCAAAAATTGAAAGTGGAAAAATGGCTCTGTATGAAGAAAAATTCATATTATCCGATTGTATCAGTGAAGTATACAATATCATCAGCTTACAGGCTGAAAATAAGCATCAAAGCTTTCATATATCATCACAAAATGTTATTCATGATGCCTTATATGGAGATATGTTAAAGCTGAAACAAATATTAATCAATTTGTTGAATAATGCTGTAAAATATACTCCAGAGCAAGGACATATTGATTTAATTATCACAGAAAAGCAACATACCAATGAGCATCTATTACAATACGAATTTCAAATCATAGATGATGGCATCGGTATGAGTAAAGAATTTTTAAACCGTATCGGTCAACCATTTGAACAGGAGAAAAACCAGTTCTATGGCAAAGAAAGTGGAACCGGACTAGGCTTATCCATCGTTAAAAATATCGTTTCTATTATGGGTGGTGTGATAGATATTAAAAGTGAGCTGCAGCAAGGCACCACCATTTGTGTACAGCTTGCGTTTAAAGAATCAGAAAATGATTTCTATAAAGAAAAAGACCAGCTGGCTGGCATGCGTGTGTTCCTAGTAGATGATGATCCATTCATACTAAATGATGTCAGTGTCATTTTAAATGAATTTGGCATAGAAGTAGATACCTCCCTGTTAGGTATTGAAGCCTTCCATCAGATCGAAGATGCACATCATAGTGAACACCCTTATGATATCATCATCATTGACTGGAAACTGCCAGATATTGATGGTGTACAGCTTGCCCGATTGATACGTGAACGTATCGGCTCTAAGATTCCAATTGTATTTATCACGGCTTATGATTATAGCGAAATAGAAGAAAAAGCATATGCTGTCGGTGTCAATGATTTTATTGAAAAGCCTTTATTTAAATCTCGCTTATATTATGCCTTGATTGCGAATAAAGCACAGGATATGAAGAAGGATTATGATGATGCACTGTTAAAAGATAAACATATATTGCTTGTTGAAGATAATGAATTGAATCTTGAAATTGCCAAAGAATTGTTGGAAATGAAAGAAGTACGTGTTGATGTTGCCCATAATGGACAAGAGGCTGTAGATATATTTAACAGCCAGCCACCATTCACTTATGATGTAATTTTAATGGATATTCAGATGCCTGTGATGAATGGATATGAAGCAACGTCCATGATTCGTCAATCCAAACGTGAGGATGCCATTTGTGTACCAATCATTGCGATGAGTGCCAATACCTATGCGGATGATATACAGACATGCTTAAATAAAGGCATGAATGCACATATCGCAAAACCTATCAGTTTAGATGGAATATCTAAAACCATTATCTCATTATGGAATCAAACAAAGGACACTTCTAATGAGGAAGGGAGAAAATCATGAAAATGAAAAGAGTCTGTACGATCCTGCTATGTTTACTTCTAATCGCTGGATGTACTTCTAATAAGCCTACGATCATTCAAAAAGAAAAAGCCAATAACACTGTCACAATTAATTTCTTAACAGGCAGTCTTAACAAAAATGTACTAAAATATATGAATGAAATCATGACCGATTTCCATAAAAAATATCCTGATATTGATGTTGCTTATGAAGGTTATCAACAAAATCAGAATACAGATAAAAAACTGGTGGATGTCATAGAAGAACGTCTGAAAAATGATGAAGCCACAGATGTAGCCTGTATGGATGTAAAAAATATCTTTGATTTTGTGGATGAAGGAAAACTGGTGGATCTAAGTGATATGCCATTTGCGAATCAAATGGTTGATATCGCCAAGAAAGATTCTACTGTAAATGGAAAAGTGTATTCTGTGCCAGCTGCTCTAGTAAGCTATTGTATGGTAATAAACATGGATATGTTAAATGATTGCGGCTTATCAAAGCCAACCAACTGGGATGAATTTTTACACTGTTGTGAAGTATTAAAACAAAAAGGATACCGCCCAATTGTTGGTACAAGGAAGTTCATGAAGCTGATCATCTATGCTGGCGGACTTTCCCAGATATATTTAAGTGAACAAAGTGAGGAATACATAAAGAAACTGAATAATGGTGAAATACCGATTTCTGATTTCACAAGACCCGGCTTTGAAATGCTTCAGACATTAATAGATAAAGGCTATTTAGATCCAGAAGAAGCATTAAAATATGATCCAAGCGAGCTTTCAGATATCTACACAAAGGATGCTGGATGCTTTGCCTTCACCTATTCTTCTTATCTGAATACAGATCAATTAGACTTTAATTTCGCATTAACTGGTCTGCCTATGAAGGATGGCAATATCGCTTTAATTGCTTCTGATCGCAGAATGTCAGTTTTCTCAAAAAGCAAACATATTGAAGAATGTAAGAAATTTGTGGATTATTTTTCTGATGAGAATGTTCAGAAAAAAACCATGGAAACCTTTGGAAAGTTTCCTGCTTATACCAATGCAGATATTCAATTAGATGAACGTTTAAATGACTTACAGGAAATCATTACCCATGGCAATACCATGCTGATACAGGATTACAACCTGAAATTTGAGCAATGGGCCAATCTTGATACTTTATGTGATGGCTTACTTGCAGGTAAAACAGTAGATGAACAGCTGGCAGCCTTTGATGCCATCCAGCAAAAGGCTATAAAATAGCTAAACAAAAAGCCCAAATCGGGCTTTTTTACTTGATATCTTTGATATTTTTTATACCTTCACTGTCCACATAACGGATGGTCAGCTTATCCTTTGGTTTTAAGAATACCAGCTGATTTTCATATTTTGTGCTAAAGGTAATTTTAAATACTTCATCTGTATCACTTTGGATATAATAAATCGTATTGCCATCCACATTCACTGTTTGTACATTCTTAACATTTATTGTGGCATCCTTTAAAGATTCATCACTAATATCACCACTATTTCCCAGCATACTTAAAGTTTTCTTCAACAGATCATTTAAAGACTCATCACTGGAAACCGTTGTGACCTTTTGATAATCAATGGCAGATACCATCGCATACATCTTAATCAGACCATTATCCTTTAATGCCATCATATAAATTGGATTGCCTTTGACATTGATCAATAATGGGAACGTAGCTTCATATCCATAATTCTTTACTTCTGATTGCGCACTCTTCATGGCACTTATTTCATTGGCACCTGCTGTCGCAATCTTCATTGCTTCATGTGTTCGCATATTCACTAACACAAAGCCTAAATTCGACTCATCCGCATTGGCACTTGTAATACCACTGTATAGCCAGATATCTCCATTCTTTTCCAAATAGTTATATCCCTGACTTGTGACTGTTACACCATTTTGTCCAAATTTACTATTCCAATATCCACCAGTCAAAGAACCATTATCATCCAGCTCTTCAATCAATAAACTCTCTGGATAAATACGATCTGCCCAGGAAGGAATATCCTTTACTGCATACTTCGTCGTATCTCCACTGATTGGATCAAGGAATACAGCACCTGTTACCTTTTTCTTTGTGCCTACACCTGCATACGTATAGGTTGTACAAATATACCATGGATGCCCTTTTTCATCAATTTCAAAGCTTGGGGAGCCAAAGATTTCAAATGGATAAGAGAAACGCAAATGACGCATCAGATTTTTATTCAAATACGCACTAGGCACATACTTCATACCATCTAAACCTAAATCTTTTAATTTCACCAGTTCTGTTTTACCAGTTGTACTATCAACGGTAATATATGCAGGAATTCCTTCTTTCATATTCTTTATATATTTGATGACACCATTATACGTCAATGGTGTAACACGATATACACTGTCTTTATAAGATATCTGTGTATATTCCTCACTCACATCAAACTGTGAAACCCACTCTGTAGCATTTCCCATGACTTTATCCCCTAAACGAAGACTGCTGTCACGATCAATGATCGGTGTTTTGGTAAAATCAACTTCAGGAATTTCTGTGAATGAAACATCCTGTACCTTAATACGCTGTGCATATGCTTTTGCGTGGAATACACGACTAGTCACAAAACCTGTCACACTTGGGAAAACAATCATAATCACAAGCAGAAGGATACATCCTTTACATATTTTTGACCACTTTTTCTGTTTCGTTGTATAAACACCTTGATCATATACATTCGGATTCTTTGAAAACCTCTGCCAGCCTTTAAACAACTGTACTTTCGTCTTGCTGGAAAATGCATAGACGATACAAAGGATTAAAATCGGTCCTACAGTTATTACCAAAAACTCCCAAAACTCTGGCGCATGCCAGTTTAATGCTGGAAGCATAATATAATACACAACAAATACATAAATCAGATATGGTATTGCCAGAAACGGTATACTTTTTTTCATTTTTATCACCTCAAATGGAAACTGGTTTTACTATACCATACTTTTCTATAGAATGCACCTTATATTCTTATTTAAAATATAGAATTCCTACATTTTATCATATACATTTTCACGAAATTACGATACAATTAAAGAGAACGATATGACATAAACATGATATATAGAAAGGAGCTGGTGATTATGTATCCCATTCATTCCATTGATGATGAAATAAAAAATATGATACCAAGTACACTTCATCAGTTTTATAGAATTGTTGATTTACAAACACATGATGTATACGATTACCATAATCAAGAACTGATCCCTTTAGATAAAAAATGCTTCAGTATCTGGGAACAGGAGGATCCTTGTACAAACTGTACTTCTTGTCGTGCACTCCTCAATGGTAAACGTATTGTGAAACTGGGATATCAGGAAAACATCATTTATCTGATTGATTCCCTGCCCATTAATATCAAGGGAAAGCCTTATGCCTTAGAACTGATACAGGATGTCAGTGACAGCTTTATGTTAAATACAGACATTACCTCAGATACCAATGATATCTGTTCCGTTGTATCTGCCTTTAATGATTTGGTCATGAAAGATACCTTTACCCTTTTATATAATAAACAATATCTGAATGAACGTCTGCCGGTATTTATCCAAAAAGCACAGGAATCACACTATCCTTTATCTTTAGCACTAATGGATATCGATCTTTTTAAGAATGTGAATGATACCTTTGGACATTTATTTGGAGATAAAGTCATCCTTGCGTTTGCACAACAGTTAAAACAGTTAATGAATCATGATACTTTCTGTGCAAGAATTGGCGGTGATGAATTTATGATCATCTTTGAAAATCGCAGTGAACAGGAAAGTGAACAGATATGTGAACAGCTGATGTGTAGTCTTTCTGATATCAGATTTGAAGAACATCCTGATTATCATTTAGCAATCAGCTATGGTATTTCTACTTTACAGGAAAATGATAGTATTGACAATTTTATCAATCGTGCAGATGAATGCATGTATGAAATGAAGAAAAATCATCATATTTTATCTCGTTAATCAAACAGATATCCACAAAGGGTATCTGTTTTTTCATAAAGAAAAGCCCTGTGTCAACACACAGAGCCTTCATGCTTATTTATCTTACACTTGATTTCTTTTTCAACACTAATGCAGCCGCAGCCAATAATACGATACCTCCAGCAATAAAGAACAATGGATGCCACCTTATCTTTTGGTACATAAACAACCGCTACCGGAGATAAATCAGGGAATGTTACTGTAATTGATTTTGTTGTCGGATCAACAGCATCCGGTATCAACAATTCCCAAATCGATCAATTCTAGTATTATTATCAGATAATGCTTTCTCTTTTTATTTATATTTTTCAATAATACAGTCATGATGTTTATGATTATCTGCATCTATTGAATAATTAATACCAACATACAGTATCTCTTTAAAATTTCTTACTCGATCTACATAGTTTTTCCTTTTAATCTGATCGATTGCTTCTTGGGCTGTCTTATTATACTTAAGTTCTAATATGATTGCTGGATATCCTTTTTTCTTTGGTGTAAACAAATAATCTACAAAACCTTTACCTGACTTATCTTCCCTTGTGACTTCATAATAATTTCTCGCATATAGATAACATAAAGTGATTACACATGATAGACTGTTTCACTCTGTGCACCTGTCGGCGTCATTATTATATTGTAAGAATGGTATTTCTCGATCATGCGCTTCCTCTATATATTGCGCTACTCTTTTGGCATCCAATGCGATTGTCGCATCTAATACATTTTTTGAATTATTGACGATATCTGCGACGCCTCCCATACTACTTCTTTTCAATACTGTTTGAAACTTTTCCATTAATTCATGATTTGGTATTCTCAAGAAACCATCATGATAGGACAAGAACCCAAAGACCACCATAGCGGATAATATCTCATCCCGACTGTCTAAGCGTAACTGTTCTGCACCATATCCTTCTAATTCTACTTCTATAGGAATACCTGCCACCATTTTCACAATGTCTTCTCTTACTGCATCTACATTATGTTCTATATATTCAGCTATTTCATTCATTGGCCCTGTTTCGGTCCAATAGTTAAGACAGATGCCATCTATTAATGCTGATGAAACAGATCGTGGATTAAATAAACTTGAACCATCTGATTTGTAATATCCATCATACCATTTTCTTAATGTTTCAAATGATGGTTTCGTGTATTTCTTAGTTAATTCAATAATTTCCTCTTCATCAAATCCAAAATAATCTTCATAAGTCCTATCATTCATAAAATTATATTCTTTAAACATATTCAACTCAGATCCGCCGGAGTATTTTGCGATTGGTAATACTCCTGTCATATACGCCAATTCTACGTAAGGTTGATCTTTTAATAATCCTTTTAAAAATTCTAGATAAGCTTTTTTATCCTTTTCTTGCATAAAATCTTTATAAAAGATACTGTTCCACTCATCCATAATAAAAATAAAAGAATCATTTGTGTCTAAAAACATTTGATATAAATAATCATAGCTTTTTTCTGAAAGTTTTGGATATATGTTCATTAAATCCTCTTTTATTGTTTTCATAATACTGTCAATATAAGTACGATATGAATCACAATAATCTGGCATTCTGCTAAAATCAATATAAAACACATGGTGTTTATTGATATGTTTCTCATAAGATGTTGTTTGTGCTATTTTTAAATTTTTAAACAAATCATGTGCATCATATCCTTGCGTATAATATGCGCCTAGCATAATTGCATTCATGGTTTTACCAAATCTTCTAGGTCGTGTGATGCAGATAAAACGATTCCTTGTTCTTATAAATGAATTTAATTTATCAATCAGCAAACTTTTATCGACATATGGCTCACTTGCGATATCCATTTTAAATTGTTTCAAAGGAATATTTGTATCCAAATAATACATATATATCACCTCATCTCTTTTTATATTATAGACTATTTCATCTTCTTTTACTATGAAAAAAATACTATCTAATATTCTTTTCTTGATACCATAAACAATCCTACAATTTAAGATAATCTTATCAATGATCACACTGTCTTTTATCTTTCTTATTTGCTTCCTGCTTCTCTTGTTCTTTTATAAACTTGAATGAAAAAACATGTACATTAGGCAAAGATTTTTTAAAATAAAAAAAGCCAGAACACTTTCGTTCTAACTTTCCTTCTTCTGCATAATATTTAAAAGCTGTTTCATTAGTTCTATTACATCATGAAACTCGTATAACATCTCAAATTGTTCATTCATCACACAGCCCTGCCAATTGGAATACTGCCTTGTATCTACCATAATAATACCAGTAAACAACTTTCCATGATGCTGAATGATTTCATCATGTTTTCGTTTTTCATTTGTATGTATCTGTGCATTATAAATTTGATGTTCCTCTTCCACAAAAGAACGTTTATTTTGAAAAGCCTGTGGAAAAGCAATCTTATCCATAAATGCATCTGCCTTCAAAACCATCTGGTTAAAGTCATGAAAGACGATATCTTCTTCATCAGCGGTAGAATATAACGTACCATGCATACTGTCATTATCCATATCGTCAATACATGTCCAAAACATATTTGCGCTTAACTTTCTTATCATATCACTACCTCAGATCCATTTCTTTCAAATCACAACGAAGTCGAGCATGATACCTTGTCGCAATACGATAAAAGTTTTCTTCTATTCTTTCTAACGCAACCAATCCACCTTCATAGTCACAGGTTGGAAGCAGCATGATAAACTGTGTTGCACTATAACGAGCAATGACATCACCAGAACGTAAGGATGAAACAATCGTTGCCTTTAATGTTTCCATTGTACCATCACGAAACTTACGATAAGCATTACTATCAAGTGGTAAATCCAGATTAGATTCAATCGTAATCAATCCACAATATACTGCGATTCCTAAACGTTTTGCTTGTCGCTGCTGTAAGGCATAAATTTCTTTAAATACACCATAATCACAGAAATACGCTCCATTCGTATTCTCTTTCGCATTTGCTATTTCATCCTGAATCATCGCAAGATTCATTTCTTCATTCTTGATTTCACGCATGATCTCTTTGTAAAGATTCTGCATTTCTTTTGAAGGGGTTGTACCTAATTGTGAATATAACAGTTCACTTGTCTGTTTATAATGCTCTTTCGCCTGAGAATTCTTTCTTTGCTTAATATAAGCTTTCATTAATAAACAATGAATCGTTTCATCCAGATTCTCGTATTTCAAAGCATTAATGCACAAAATCTCCATCTTCTCATAATTCTGAACTTCTTCATATGTCTGTGCCAGCAGTTTTACAATAGATATGTACAGGCTGTGATAATAGGTCGTCTGTCGAAATATCCAGTGTTCACTAGTAAACTTTGGTAGAAAATCGCCTGTATATAACGTCAGTGCTTCTTCCAACACATCAATTTTTTTATTTACATCATCTAATAGTTTTGCTTCATTATATTTGCTTTCAAATTCTTCTGCATCGATGATAACTTTTACATCATTATTCCAGGCATAGGCACCTCTTAATGTTTTGATAAAATCATTATAGCCAAATGTCTTTTTTAATATGGTACGTAAACGGTACAACAGATTTTTTAATGCGCCAATCGGATTATCACTTTCATCTTCTCTCCACAATACATCACACAGATCATTTGCACTGATAATCGCCTTTCTGTTACACAGTATATACACAATAAGTTTCACAAGCATATTAGAATGTAAAGTTTCATCACTTAATGTTTTGCCATCGATTTCCATCTCAAAATAGGAAAACATTTTTACATGTATAATTTTATCTTCCTCATTCATATACCTGTCACCTGTATCCTTTCTTTCCAACTTCATTTTACCATATATTTTAATTCTTGTTTTTTTGCTTTTTCAGAAATCCACATAATAATATAGCAGAATCTAGCAGTTTTGAGGAGTTTTTTCCAAAAAACACAATAAAAATCTGATTATCCGCTAAAACACAGTATCTATCAGCATTTTCAAGGAAACAAACACATCAATTTACTACTTATTTACTACCATTGAATGAGCCTTGATACGCAAGTTTTCCTAGATATGCAAAGATATGGTACAGCACATCAGTATTGAAACAAGAAAAAATTGAATATTTCATAGACTATGGAACGCCTAACATGACGTTCCTTTTCTATTTTCAGCCGTTCATTATGGACGGCTATTTTATTACCCAAAATGAAAGGAGCATTAGACTTATGAAAAAGACATGGAAACGATTGTGTACGGGCTTCTTAGCTCTTGCAACTGTCGTTACTGCTTTACCGAGTACACCCGTTCATGCAGAAAGTAAGCAATACTGGACGGAAAGTGCAGAGCGGGTCGGTATCATTGAAAAAGTAATGAATGACGGTTCTATCGGTTCTACATTCAATGAGGGCATGATGAAAGTTGAGGGCGAAACTGCCTATTGTATTGACATCAATACAGATTTCAAAAATGGTTACAAGACCAGAGCTGACGCAAGCTCACGCATGAGTGCCGACCAGATTTCAGATGTGGCGTTATCCTTAGAGTATGTCAAACAGTATGGCGAAGCTCACAAGGAACTGAATTACAAGCAAGTCTATCTGTTGGAACAATGTGTTGTCTGGCAGAGATTGAGCGTACATCTTGGCTGGCAATGTGATAACGTGCGAGCTTCTTATGATGAAATTCCAAAGGCAACACAGGACGAAGTTTTCTCTGGTGCAAAAGCCTTTGTCAAAGAGAATAAAGGACGCTATGAATGTGGCGGTTATATCTACTCTGGCGAGGGGCAGGAATTAGGACAATTCTGGACGAAACTGAATGTCGGAAATGCGAAACTACAAAAGACTTCCAGTAATACCAGCATTACAAACGGTAACGGGAATTACTCTGTCGCTGGTGCAATCTACGGTGTCTTTTCTGATAAGGACTGCACGAAACAGCTTGCCACCCTTACGACTGATGAAAACGGAAATACAGATGTTGTAGAGGTAAAAGCAGGCACAGTCTATATCAAGGAATTATCCGCACCAGCAGGATATAAAGTAGATAAAACTGTATATTCCTTAAAGATTGAAGCTGGAAAGACAGCGACATTGAACGTATCTGATACGCCAAAAGTAACGGATACTTTGATTGAGCTTTTCAAGATTGACATGGAAACACAGAAAGACAATCCGCAAGGAAACGCTTCTCTAGCAGGTGCGGAATTTACATGGAAGTATTATGCAGGCTTCTATACTAAAGACAATCTCCCTGCCGAAGCTACTCGTACATGGGTTACAAAGACAATCGCTGAAACAGACAGCGACGGGACAACCCACTACATCACAAAATTAGCGGACGCATACAAGGTGTCTGGCGACAGCTTCTATATGCAAGACGGTAAAGCCGTTTTTCCACTTGGAACACTAACCGTTGAAGAAACGAAAGCTCCAAATGGCTACTTACTTGACGGTGCATATATGCAGGCTGGCGATAAGTCCGAACAGATTAAGGGCTTATATGTAACACAGATTACCGAGGACGGCGACCTTGCCGTATTATCTGGAAGTAACCAGTTTTCCGTTTCTGACAAGGTTATCCGTGGCGGTGTCAAAATTCAGAAACGAGATTTAGAAACGGGCGATACAAAGCCACAAGGAAGTGCCACTTTGAAAGATACTGCCTTTGACATCATTTCCTTAAATGATAATGCAGTATTGGTTGAGGGCAAGCTATACAAAAAAAATGAAGTGGTAAAGACAATTCGTACCGATATTGAGGGTGTCGCTTCTACTTCTGCCGACCTTTTACCTTATGGAAAGTTTCGTATCGTTGAAAGTGAAGCTCCAAACGGATATTTGACTGACGGTGCAAAACCGATTGATTTTACAATCACAGAAAATGGAAAAATTGTGGACTTAACCGACAAAGCCCATTCTATCTACAATCAGATTAAGCGTGGGGATATTGAGGGCGTGAAAATCGGTGCAGGCACACACAAGCGTCTTGCTGATGTTCCCTTTAGGATCACAAGCAAGACGACGGGCGAACATCATGTTGTGGTAACTGATGATAACGGGCAGTTCTCCACTTCTGCTGAATGGGCTTCTCATAAGCACAATACCAACGCAGGCAAGACCAGCGAGGACGGTATATGGTTTGGGACTTCTGAACCAGACGACAGCAAGGGTGCATTACCTTATGATACCTACATCATTGAAGAATTACGCTCTGACAGCAACAAGGGATTTGAACTTATCCCACCTTTTGAAATCGTGGTATCAAGAAATAACCTTGTGATTGATTTAGGGACTTTGACTGATGAATACGAAAAAGAAATCTCTATCCATACCACAGCGACCAGCAAGGACGGCGAAAAGACTATCCTTGCAGGAAAAGAGGTTACGATTGTTGATACCGTCAAATTGGACGGACTTACCAAAGGCACAAAATATCAGCTCAAAGGCTGGCAGATGTTAAAGGAAGAAAATACAGAGCTTATCATTGACGGGAAACGTGTGGAAAATGATTATACCTTTGTCGCTGATAAGGAAGAAATGAAAGTGGAAATTTCCTATACATTCAATGCGTCTGCTTTAGGTGGCAAGAACCTTGTTACCTTTGAAGAATTGTATGATTTGAGCAATCCAAAAGAACCTGTAAAAGTTGCGGAACACAAAGACATTGAGGACGACGGGCAGACGGTACTTATTACAGAGCGTATCATCAAAATTCATACGACTGCTACCGATAAGGACGGCAACAAAGAGCTTGAAGCTGGAAAAGAGGTAACAATCGTTGATACCGTAACCTTAGAGGGCTTAGAAGTCGGTACACAGTACAAACTTGTGGGCTGGCAGATGTTGAAAGAAGAAAATGCAGAGCTTCTTATCAATGGAAAACATGTGGAAAGTGATTATACGTTTACTGCTGACAGCGAAACTATGAAAGTGGAAGTTACCTTTACCTTTGACGCTACTTCCCTTGACGGCAAACAGCTGGTAACTTTTGAAGAATTATACGATTTAAGCAATCCAGACGAGCCGAAGAAAGTTACCGAGCATAAAGACATTGAGGACGAGGGACAGACGATTACCTTTAAGGAAAAACCAGAAGTCCCAGAAGAACCAGAGAAACCCGAAATACCGCAGACACCAGATACACCACATAAAACAAACAGTCCAAAAACTGGCGATAGTACTAACCTTTACGGACTGCTTGCACTTCTTATGACTTCTGGTGCTGGGCTGGCAGGTATTTTCTTCTATAAACGCCGTAAAATGAAGAAATCATAAGGCGGTAACAGTATGAGAAAAGGAAAATCACGTTCTCCGCCGATACCGTATCGGCAGACTTCCGCTTATTCTGGCTTGTCTGCCAACAACCTGCAAGAACACGGATAGTCAAGGGTGCGAAGCATTGATTTTCCCCTTTACTATCTGTGGGATTGCTGGTACTTTCCAAACCGCCAGAATAAGAAATCACAATCAAAAAACTTATCAAATATAGAAAGAAACGAGGTAAAACAATATGGAAATGAAATATGTCGTGCCAGATATGGCACAGTCTTTTGGAACTCTTGAATTTGCAGGCGAAAGCGAGCCTGTCTTTGAAAGGGATAAAAACAACCGCAAGGTTATAGCCAGACGAAGCTACAACCTTTATTCAGATGTACAGAAAGGCGAAAATGTTGTAGTGGAAATTCCCGTGCAGGCTGGCGAAAAGAAGTTCAAGTATGAACAGAAAGTAAAACTTGTCAATCCGAAGTTATACGGCAGAGGTTACGCAATCGGGGATATGGGACATACCGATTATGTGTTGCTTGCTGATGATATTGTAGCAGTTGAAGAAAAGTAAAGGAGTGAAGCATTTATGAGATTATCAAACGGATTTGTTATTGACAAAGAGAAAACATTTGGAGAATTAAAATTTACAGCGGTGCGTGATGTGTTCTTGCAGAATGAGGACGGGACACCGAGTACCCAGCTTAAAAAGCGTATCTATGATTTGAAGTGCAGTCTGCATGGTGGAATTATCCCCGTGTCTGTACCGCCAGAAGTACCGCTAAGGGAATTTCCGTACAATGCAGTTGTGGAGCTTGTCAATCCCGTAGCCGATACGGTATCAAGAAAGACGTTTGGTGGTGCAGATGTGGACTGGTATGTAAAGGCAGAGGATATTGTGTTGAAGAATAAAGGCAACCAGAACGCAGGCAATCCACAAAACCATGCACCGCAGGGACAACCGAAAAAATAGACTTGCTGAATAGATTTTCGTTGTAGAGGATATACGGAACTGTTATAATATGGGTATGAAGAAAGCGACAAATTAAAATTTTTAGGGAGTGAGAATAGTATATGGACAGTTGGTTTACCGTCGAACAAATAGACCAAGATACATTCGTCATCAGCGAATACAGACACTGGGAAGAAACACATTGTTATCTATTGTGTGGGACAAAAAGAGCCATTCTGATTGATACAGGTTTAGGTGTTTCCAACATCAGAGAGGTTATTGATGGATTGACGAAACTGCCCGTTACAGTAATCACTACTCATGTTCATTGGGATCATATCGGTGGACATAAATATTTTCGGTCTATTGCAGTTCATGAAGCAGAAAAAGAATGGCTATCGGTCAAATTCCCTATACCTTTGCAAGTGGTAAAAAACAATATTATGTGCAATCCATGTGATTTCCCCTCGGATTTTAATGTAGAGAAATATCAGATTTTTCAAGGGGTTCCGCAAATGATTTTACATGATGAAGATTGTATTGACTTAGGGAACAGAAAGTTGGTAGTTATTCACACGCCCGGTCATTCTCCCGGACATTGTTGTTTCTATGAAGCGGATAGAAAATATCTGTATTCCGGCGATTTGATATATAGCGGTTGCCTTGATGCTTTTTATCCATCAACAAACCCACAAGAATTTTGGAAGTCTGTTAGAAAAATTCAATCTTTAAAGATAAGTCGAATTTTGCCAGGACATCATCATTTATCTATTCCAGTTACTATAATTGACAAGATAGAGACAGCTTTTCACAACTTGTCAAATGAAGGGAAATTAAAACAAGGGAATGGTATTTTCAGCTATGAGGGGTTTCAAATCCATATCTGAAATGCAATCTTAGTTTTACAATTTTATATCCCTACACACAAAGCAGTTAGTCTTAGGATTGACTGCTTTTTTCATCCCCAGAAAGGAGTGATTGATTTATGCGTATGATTTGGAACAAAGGACACCGTATCAGAGCCAGCGACAAGCACCTTGTCTACCACTTCTCCATAGGAACGCTTCTGTTTATATTCGTGACGGTTCTCCTGTTACTGAATATGAAACAGCTCATGTGTACCGATTGGGAGCATTTCAGCTTGTTAGAGAACGGCTTGACGCTTTCCCCTTACAACTTCATAACCATAGGGATAGCGACTGGTGTTTGTGCATTGGTCGCTTTTCTGTATTACCGCTTCTGTTACGACGGTTTCAAGAAGCTCCTGCACCGTCAAAAGCTGGCAAGAATGATACTGGAAAATAAGTGGTATGAAGCCGATACCGTACAAGACAGCGGTTTTTTTACTGACCTGCAAAGCAGATCAAGGGAAAAAATCGTCTGGTTTCCGAAGATTTATTATCAAATGGAAAAGGGACTGCTTCATATCCGCTGTGAAATCACGCTGGGAAAATATCAAGACCAGCTTTTACGGTTAGAGGATAAGTTGGAAAGTGGTTTATATTGTGAGCTGACCGACAAGACTTTGCATGACGGCTATATCGAATATACCCTGCTTTATGATATGATAGCAAACCGCATTACCATTGATGAAGTACGGGCAGAAAACGGCTGTTTAAAGCTGATGAAAAATCTTGTCTGGGAATATGACGCACTCCCTCACGCTCTGATTGCTGGTGGAACTGGTGGCGGTAAAACCTATTTTCTGCTGACGCTCATTGAAGCCTTACTGCATACCAACGCTGTCCTTTACATCTTAGACCCGAAGAATAGCGACCTTGCGGACTTAGGAACGGTCATGCCAAACGTCTACCATACCAAAGAAGAAATGATAGATTGCGTCAATGCCTTTTATGAGGGCATGGTACAGCGAAGCGAGGAAATGAAACGACACCCGAACTATAAGACGGGTGAAAACTACGCCTATCTGGGACTGCCACCCTGCTTTCTTATCTTTGATGAATATGTGGCGTTTTTTGAAATGCTGGGGACGAAAGAAAGCGTGAGTTTACTTAGCCAGTTAAAGAAAATCGTTATGTTAGGGCGACAAGCAGGTTATTTCCTTATTGTTGCCTGCCAGCGTCCAGACGCAAAGTATTTCTCGGACGGTATCAGAGATAACTTCAATTTCCGTGTGGGATTGGGGCGTATCAGCGAATTAGGTTACGGTATGCTGTTCGGTTCTGATGTGAAAAAGCAGTTTTTCCAGAAGCGTATCAAGGGGCGTGGCTACTGTGATGTGGGAACAAGCGTCATCAGTGAATTTTACACGCCTTTAGTCCCGAAAGGACATGATTTTTTACAAACTATCGGCAGACTTGCACAAGAAAGACAAGCTATGCCAGAACAACAAGGAAAGGAAGATGTGATTGAATAAGGACACATTAAATATTTATCACGCACCCACAGAGAAAAATTACCTCTGTTTGTGCTTGAATACAGATATTTTTACAGCGGATTGCAGGAAATATATGTTAGATTGTTTCTTAAATTATTCTGTCAATCCAAATTTACGATTTCATTCAAGGATAGATAAAATCATTGATGATGTTATTCGTGAAAAAATCAACATTCCTCATAAGTTTAGAATGAGGTTGGAAAGCAGACATTGCATTGAAAGCAGGATAATTTATTTTCGATTTCGAGTTTTAGATAAGTCTTGTCTGCAATGTAATGTATTTCTTAAAGGACTGTCTGATGAAATGAAAGAAGCACTTTCAGATGAAAGAATAGATTTTGCGGTTCTCTATGAGGGCATACAAGGTTCACAGCAGGACACAGACACGGACGACAAGGACGGGTTTTGCGGTTCTCAACCGCAAGTTCCGTTCTTGGCGGACGGGGCTTGTCCCGTCCGCTGATTAAACCCCTCGGTATCTAACAGAGGGGTACGTTTGCAAATAGACAATAGACGAAAAACACAGGAAACATAAGGCTTATCGCATGGTTTCCTAGCAAAAATCGGCTGTGAAGTCGCCTTAAAAAACTTCACACTTGACAGATTGGGGGTATGGTTCTGAATGAAGAACAATGGATAAAAGAATTACGGGAAAAACGGATTGCTTACGGTATCTCACAAGGCAGGCTGGCGGTGGCGTCTGGTATCACAAGAGAATATCTCAACAAGATAGAAAGCGGAAAAATGAAGCCGTCAAAGGAACTTCTGAATACTCTGCATAAAGAACTGGCAAAGTTCAATCCAGAAGCACCGCTTACCATGCTGTTTGATTATGTGAAAATTCGTTTTCCCACGCTGGATATACAGCACATCATCAAAGATATATTAAAACTGAATATCAACTATATGCTCCATGAAAATTACGGGCGTTACAGTTATACGGAGCATTACTCTTTAGGGGACATCTTTATCTATACGTCGGCTGACGAAGAAAAAGGTGTCCTTTTAGAGTTAAAGGGGCGTGGTTGCAGGCAGTTTGAAAGTTACCTGCTGGCACAGCAAAGAAGCTGGTATGACTTTCTTATGGACGCACTTATAGACGGTGGCGTGATGAAGCGTATCGACCTTGCTATCAACGACCATACGGGCATTTTGGATATTCCAGAGCTTGCGGAAAAATGCAGGAAACGGGAATATATCGGAAAGTCCAGAAGCTATAAGTTTTACCAGTCGGGCGAGCTTATCAAGCACAGAGAGGACGACAGAGAATATATGGGGCGTACCCTTTATCTTGGGTCGCTGAAATCAGATGTGTATTTCTGTATCTATGAAAAGGACTATGAGCAGTACGTCAAGTTAGGGACACCTCTGGAAGAAGCCGACATTATCAACCGTTTTGAAATACGGCTTCGCAATGAACGAGCCTATTATGCGGTACGAGATTTACTGACCTATTATGACGCAGAACAGACCGCTTTTTCTATCATCAATCAGTATGTGCGGTTTGTTGATGAAGAACCCGACAAGCGAAAAAATGACTGGAAGCTCAATGACCGCTGGGCTTGGTTTATCGGCGATAACAGACAGAGCTTGAAGCTGACGACAAAACCAGAGCCTTACACCTTAGACCGCACATTGCGGTGGGTACAACGGCAGGTAGCACCGACCTTAAAAATGCTGAAAAAGATTGATAAGGGAAACGGTACAGACTACATGGAAACAATCGAACAGCAGGCAAAGCTCACAGAAAAGCATGAAATGATAATCAAACAGCAGACGACCCCTGCAAAAGATTTAGTAGAAAGTTAGGAGTGATAAAAAATGTGGGAATTAGTAAAAGACTTCTTGCTGGTATCTATGGGAATGGGTATCGGCGTAGTCTTGATGTGTATTTTGAATGTCGGCAAAGAAGCTGACTATGAAATGGAACAATTAAAAGAAAGCGAGGACAATTAAATGAATTTCGGACAAAATTTATATCAATGGTTTTTATCAAACGCACAGAGCTTAGTGCTTATGGCGATTGTGGTTATCGGTATCTACTTAGGGTTCAAGCGTGAGTTTTCAAAGCTCATTGGCTTCTTGGTAGTTGCCTTGATTGCTGTCGGCTTGGTATTCAATGCCGGCGGTGTGAAAGATGTACTGTTAGAGCTGTTCAACAAGATTATCGGTGCATAAAATTTTATTGTAGTGCTAATATGTGAGTGATATAATATGGATATGAAGAAAACGACAAATATGAATTTGAACTTAGGAGGAAAACTATTGTGTCAAATATAAAACTAAGAAATACATATAAGTCTTATACAGCGATATTTGTAATTGGTATATTAGTAGGGTGTATATGTAGACTGTTAGATTATTTTCCCGCAGATACACTATGGAGTTTTTCATCACCTCAAACATTGTTTGGTTTTTGGATTATTACCAATACTATCATCGTTATGTTAAGCACCTCAAATATTTGTGCAGGAATTAGTTCGTTCTTGTATATGTTTGGAATGACATTAAGTTTTTATGCTTTACAAGCAATATTAGGAATGTTTATACCTATGTTTTCCGGCGGATTCCGCTTTGGGCTATTCATATTGTTTACTGTTTGGTCAATCGCTTGTGCAATAGCAGCATTTATTCTGTACTATTGGAATAGGGAACATATTTTTAGTTCAGTATTATATTCTTTACCAGTAGGAGCATTATTTGCTGAAACAATAGCAGTTTTTATTTATTTTTTGGAACATCAAACATTCCTATTTCAGTTGTTAATGGATATTATAGGAGCTGTTGTGTTTACCATAATATTTTTCAAAAAAGTAAACTATAGAAAAATGTATATTGTCGGAATTGTATTAAGTACTTTGGTATTTTATTATATTTTTCCATGGTAGTTTATATTGATAAATCCCAGTTTGACAATTTCATATCCATACACACAAAGCAGTTAGTCTTAGGATTGACTGCTTTTTTCTTACCTAAATTTTAGATTGGAGTGATGAAATGAGCGATATTTTTAAGGATATGCAGACGAAAGTCGGCTGTGATTATATTTCCGACCTGCCCTCTTACAAGCGTAAGGTGTGGCAGGAAATGAAACGACTGAACCCTGCCGATTATGAAGAAAGACAGTTAGAAGATTTTTCTAAATATGTGTTTGGTATGTCGTACCAGACCTTAAAAGATGTGATGAAACAACAGAAAGGACGTGAGGAACAATGCAGGAAACAAGGGTGCTGGTGGAAACGAAAGGAACAACTGGCGAAGAAACAACATCATACTGGTTTGACCTGCCGATAGATGTTGCAGAGTTTGAAGAAAAGTTAGGTGTCGGTGCAGAAAGTGGGGATTACCGCATTATCGAAAAGGTACTGCCCTTTGCTGATGAAGTCCACGAACATACAAGCGTGTACCAGCTCAACGAATTAGATTTTATGTACCGCCAGCTTTCAAGCGATATGCAGGAAGAATATGTATCACTTCTTACCGTGTATGAAAATTTAGAAGCACTTTATATTTGCAGGAACGTGATTACGGTTTATCCCGACTGCAAAAGCATGATAGATGTTGCAAGGCAAAAGCTGATGAACGACCCGACATTTAAGCATTTATCCGAGGACTGTCAAGAATATTACTTTGACTTTGAAGCCTACGCTTCTCACTTGCAGGAACACGGGAAATTTTTAGTAACAGAACACGGTATCTTTGAACTGCCAGAGTAGGAAATGAGGTGGTGCTTATGATTGATGATATGGCGGTTTACATTGCTAATCTTGGCAAATACAATGAGGGCTATTTAGTCGGTGCTTGGTTCACGTTCCCCATTGACGAGGAAGATGTGAAAGAAAAAATCGGCTTGAATGAACAGTATGAGGAATACGCTATCCATGATACCGACAACTTCCCCATTGCGATTGGCGAGTATGTTTCCATTGAAGAACTCAATGAGATGTATGAAATGATAGAGGAACTTCCCGACTATATTGTAGAGTGTCTGGACGAATTTATCAGCCACTACGGGACGCTGGAAGAAGTCGTGGAACACAAGGACGATATTTATTATTATCCCGACTGTGAAACTATGACAGACGTTGCCTATTACTACATAGACGAATTGCAGGCACTTGGGGACATTCCACCCAGCTTACAGAATTACATTGACTATGAAGCCTACGGGCGAGATTTGGATATGGGCGGTTGCTTTATTGAAACAAGCCGAGGTATGTGCGAGATACCATATTAACGCTGGAAGATCAGCGACAAGCATTGTTGTTACTGACAGCGTATTTCTCTTTAAGGGACAGTCTGAAAATGGCTGTCCTTTTCTATTTAGAAACTTACGAAAGGAGCTGAAAGAACTTGAAAAAGATTAAATCTTATACGGGTATCTGGAACGTGGAAAAAGTCTTGTATGCAATCAATGACTTTAACTTACCCTTTCCCGTTACCTTTACACAGATTACATGGTTTGTGATTACGGAATTTCTCATTATTCTGTTTGGGGATATTCCCCCACTTTCCATGATTGAGGGAGCATTTCTCAAATACTTTGGTATTCCCGTTGCTCTCACTTGGTTTATGTCGCAGAAAACCTTTGACGGAAAGAAGCCGTACAGCTTTTTGAAATCACAGATAACCTATGCCCTGCGACCGAAAATCACTTATGCAGGAAAAGCCGTAAAACTGCATAAGCAGACCTTGAATGAAACAATCACGGCAGTAAGGAGTGTGAACTATGTTCCCGATAAAATATATTGACAATAACCTTGTCTGGAATAAGGACAATGAGGTGTTTGCTTATTATGAGCTGATACCATACAACTATTCTTTCCTATCCGCAGAGCAGAAATTTATCGTGCATGACAGTTTCCGACAGCTTATCGCACAGTCCCGTGAGGGAAAAATTCATGCGTTGCAGATTGCAACGGAAAGCTCAATACGAAGTATGCAGGAGCAGTCAAAGAAGCTGGTTACGGGGAAATTAAAGGAAGTTGCCTGCCAGAAGATAGACGAACAGACCGAAGCGTTAGTATCAATGATTGGGGACAATCAAGTGGACTACCGCTTTTTTCTTGGCTTTAAGCTCATGGTTACGGAAGAACAGCTCAATCTGAAGAACATCAAAAAATCGGCGTGGCTGACATTCAAGGAATTTCTCCATGAAGTGAACCACACGCTGATGAATGACTTTGTTTCCATGCCGAATGATGAAATCAACCGTTATATGAAAATGGAAAAGTTGCTGGAAAATAAAATCTCCCGTCGCTTTAAGGTGCGTCGCTTGGAAATCCATGATTTTGGGTATCTCATGGAACATCTTTACGGCAGGGACGGTATCGCCTATGAAGATTATGAGTACCAGCTACCAAAGAAGAAATTACAGAAAGAAACGCTGATAAAATACTACGACCTTATCCGTCCGACAAGGTGTGTGATTGAGGAAAGCCAGCGGTATTTGCGATTGGAACATGAGGACAGGGAAAGCTATGTGTCCTACTTTACCGTCAATGCGATTGTTGGCGAGCTTGATTTTCCGTCGTCTGAAATCTTCTATTTCCAGCAACAGCAATTCACATTCCCCGTTGATACTTCTATGAATGTAGAAATCGTGGAGAACCGTAAAGCATTAACAACCGTCCGCAACAAGAAAAAGGAATTGAAAGACCTTGACAATCACGCTTATCAAGCAGGAAGTGAAACAAGCTCAAATGTGGTGGACGCATTAGACAGCGTGGATGAGCTGGAAACGGACTTAGACCAGACAAAAGAAAGTATGTATAAGCTCTCTTATGTAGTGCGTGTATCGGCTGATGATTTGGACGAATTAAAACGCCGTTGTGATGAAGTCAAGGACTTTTACGACGACCTCAATGTAAAGCTGGTGCGTCCTGCTGGGGATATGCTGGGGCTTCATTCTGAATTTCTTCCTGCCAGCAAGCGATATATCAATGACTACGTGCAGTATGTAAAATCAGATTTCTTGGCAGGTCTTGGTTTTGGTGCGACCCAGCAGTTAGGGGAAACTACGGGTATCTATATGGGCTATTCCGTTGATACGGGAAGAAATGTGTACCTGCAACCGTCGTTAGCTTCGCAGGGTGTAAAAGGTACAGTAACAAACGCTCTTGCTTCTGCTTTTGTCGGTTCGCTTGGCGGTGGAAAGTCATTCTGCAACAATCTTCTGGTATATTATGCGGTGCTGTTTGGCGGTCAAGCAGTCATTTTAGACCCCAAAGCTGAGAGGGGCAACTGGAAAGAAACGCTCCCAGAAATCGCCCATGAAATCAATATCGTAAACCTTACCAGCGACAAGGACAATGCAGGACTTCTTGACCCGTTCGTGATTATGAAGAATGTAAAAGACGCTGAAAGTCTGGCAATCGACATCTTAACATTCCTTACGGGTATTTCCTCTAGGGACGGCGAAAAATTCCCTGTACTTCGTAAGGCGGTACGCTCCGTTACCCAGAGCGACAGTCGGGGCTTGCTCCATGTGATAGACGAGCTACGCCGTGAAGATACACCCATATCAAGAAATATCGCAGAACATATCGACAGCTTCACGGACTACGACTTTGCACACCTGCTGTTTTCAGACGGTACGGTGGAAAATGCAATCAGTCTGGATAACCAACTCAATATCATTCAAGTAGCGGACTTAGTATTACCAGATAAGGATACAACATTTGAGGAATACACGACCATTGAATTATTGTCGGTGTCTATGCTGATTGTGATTAGTACCTTTGCCCTTGATTTTATCCATTCGGACAGAAGTATTTTTAAGATTGTAGACCTTGACGAAGCGTGGGCGTTCTTAAATGTGGCACAAGGCGAAACTTTATCAAATAAGCTGGTGCGTGCTGGACGAGCTATGCAGGCAGGCGTCTATTTTGTTACACAATCTTCTGGCGACGTGTCAAAGGAAAGTCTGAAAAACAATATCGGCTTGAAGTTTGCCTTTCGTTCTACTGACATCAACGAGATAAAGCAGACCTTAGAATTTTTCGGTATCGACAAGGACGACGAGAACAACCAGAAACGCTTGCGTGATTTGGAGAACGGACAATGCTTATTGCAGGACTTATACGGGCGTGTCGGTGTGGTACAGATACACCCCGTTTTTGAAGAACTGCTACACGCCTTTGATACCAGACCGCCCGTACAGAGAAATGAGGTGGAGTGATGAAAGAAAGGATAAAAGGTGCGTTCACAAAAAGGAAGATACTTCACTTTCTCAAAATGGCTCTGTTTGTCGTGGCACTCTCCCTTATCCTGCTCTCACTTCTGGGGACGGTGGCTCATGCGACGGGGCTTGTGGACGATACCATAAACGCAGAAAATCTTTACTCAAAATATCCGCTGTCGAATTACCAGCTTGATTTTTATGTGGATAATAGCTGGTCGTGGTTGCCATGGAACTGGCTGGACGGTATCGGAAAATCGGTGCAGTACGGACTTTACTGCATTACCAATTTTGTCTGGACGATAAGCCTTTATTTAAGCAATGCTACGGGCTATGTGGTGCAGGAAGCATACAAACTTGATTTTATTAACGATATGGCAGACAGTATCGGACAAAGCATACAGACCCTTGCAGGCGTTACCGAGAACGGCTTTTCTTCTACGGGCTTCTATGTCGGTTTCCTGCTTCTCATTATCTTAATAGTGGGACTTTATGTTGCCTATACGGGACTTATCAAACGCGAAACCAGCAAGGCACTTCACGCTGTTATTAACTTTGTGGTGGTGTTCGTGTTGTCCGCTTCCTTTATTGCCTACGCTCCCGATTACATCAAGAAGATAAATGAATTTTCATCAGACATCAGTACCGCTTCTTTGGACTTGGGAACAAAAATCATGCTCCCCAACTCTGACAGCGAGGGCAAGGACAGCGTGGACTTGATACGGGACAGCTTGTTTTCCATTCAAGTGGAACAGCCGTGGCTCTTGCTTCAATTTGGTAACAGCAACGCAGAGGAAATCGGGACAGACCGTGTAGAAGCTCTGGTATCAGTAAGTCCAGAGGACGAGGACGGCAAGACCAGAGAGGAAGTCGTGAAAACAGAAATCGAGGACAATGACAACAACAATCTGACGATACCGCAGGTCGTAAACCGTTTAGGTATGGTGTTCTTCCTGCTATTCTTTAACTTAGGTATCACGATATTTGTATTCTTGCTTACGGGTATGATGTTGTTCAGCCAGATACTCTTTATTATCTTTGCAATGTTTTTACCTATCAGCTTTCTACTTTCCATGATACCGAGCTATGAAAGCATGGCAAAGCAGGCAATCGTGAGGGTATTTAATACCATAATGACACGGGCAGGAATAACGCTCATTGTAACGGTGGCGTTCAGCATTTCCAGTATGTTTTATAACATCTCCACAGACTACCCGTTCTTTATGGTGGCGTTCTTGCAGATAGTGTGTTTTGCTGGTATCTATATGAAACTGGGCGACTTAATGAGTATGTTCTCACTTAATGCTGGCGACAGTCAAAACATGGGACGAAGAATTTTCCGCAGACCGTATCTGTTTATGCGACATAGGGCTAGGCGTATGGAACACCGTATTGCAAGGGCGGTAAGTGCTGGCGGTATTTCGGGTGGTGTGGCTGGTGCGGTAGCTGGAAGTGCCGTTGCTGGCAAGAGAGCCGAAAGAAAAAATACGGCTTCTAAAGAAAATCGGGGCAATACCACTTCCAGCATGGGACAGCGTGCAGGCTCAAAGGTGGGTGCTGTCTTAGATACGAAAAATAAAGTGAAAGACAAGGCTAACGCTGTCAAAGAGAATATCAAGGATATGCCGACACAGACCGCTTATGCGGTGTATTCCGCAAAGGAAAAGGCAAAGTCCAGCGTATCAGACTTCAAGCGTGGCATGGTGCAGGAACAGCAGTCCAGACAGACGGGACGCTTGGAAAAGCAGGAACAGCATAGACAGAATATCGCTGACAAACGTATGGAGCTTCAAAAGGCACAAGAAGCAAGACAAAGAAAGACGGACGGATCAGCGACAACGGGAGCTACCCGTCCCCATGAGCGACCAGCCACAGCTTCAACCATTCCAAAGCCGAGTGCGGAAAAAATGCAGGAAGTGAAACGTCCTGCCACAGCGACCACTTCAAAAGCAAGTGAACCAGTCAAGACAAATGTTGTGAAAGAGCGTCCGTTATCTTCTGGTGCTTCTGATAAGAAAGCGACCCAGCCTGCACAGCCAGTACATAGGCAGAATGTAGAAAAAGTAGTATCGCAGGAAACACGCCAGAATTACAAAGCAGAGCGTACTACAAAGAAACAGACCTTTGAACAATCAAAGCGTACAACGGAACATACCGAAAAGAACCGTAACCTTGTAACGAAGAAAGGACAGAAGAAAAAATGAAACTGAAACATATCGCTCTTATTGGCAGTCTGTTTCCTATCCTCTTTTCCATAGTCCTTTTCTTTGGTGTCCTCATTAGTGCGGACAGCGACGACGAGAACAGCAACTTTTCTTCTGGCATTACGGGTATGAATTTATCCGCAGAAGTCTTGAAACATCAGCCTATGGTGGAAAAATACGCCAGAGAAAACGGTATCTCCGAGTATGTCAACGTGCTACTGGCTATCATTCAAGTAGAAAGTGGCGGTACGGCAGAAGATGTTATGCAGAGTTCAGAAAGTCTTGGTTTACCGCCCAACTCTTTAGATACGGAAAGCTCAATCAAGCAGGGGTGTAAGTATTTTGCGTCCCTGCTTTCTTCCTGTAAAAATCAAGGTATCGACGATTTGAATGTAGCGATACAGTCCTATAACTATGGCGGTGGTTATGTGGGATATGTGGCAGGAAAAGGAAAGAAACACACCTTTAACCTTGCAGAGAGCTTCGCCCGTGAGAAATCGGGTGGAAAGAAAGTAACCTACACCAACCCGATAGCCGTTGCGAAGAACGGGGGTTGGCGGTATCAGTATGGCAATCAATTTTACGTCGAATTAGTCAATCAGTATTTAACTGTTCCGCAGGTATCGGGAGAGCTGGCACAAAAGGTCATGAATGAAGCGTTAAAATATCAAGGCTGGAAATATGTGTATGGCGGTAGCAATCCCAACACTTCTTTTGACTGTTCGGGACTGACGCAATGGTGCTATGGAAAAGCTGGTATCTCCTTACCGAGAACCGCACAAGCACAGTATGACGCAACCCAACATCTTCCACTTTCGCAGGCAAAGGCTGGGGACTTGGTATTTTTCCATTCTACCTATAACGCTGGAAGTTATGTAACACACGTCGGTATTCTTGTTTCGCCGACACAGATGTACCACGCAGGCGACCCGATAGGATATGCAGACCTAAGTAGTAGTTACTGGCAACAGCACTTAATCGGTGCAGGACGAGTAAAACAATAGAAAGTGAGGATTTCATCATGTTTAGAAAGAATAAGAAACAGACAGAAACTATCAAAGAACCCAAAGAAAAAAAGGTGCGTACTTTCAAGGTAGGCACACATAAAAAATCCGTGATTGCATTGTGGGTGGTGCTTATCGCAAGCGTGAGCTTTGGGGCGTATAAGAATTTTACGGCTATCGACCAGCACACGACCCATGAAAAAGAAATCATAGAGCTTCGCTTGCAGGACACCAACGGGATAGAAAATTTTGTGAAGAACTTTGCAAAGCCCTACTACACATGGAGTAACAGCAAAGAAGCGATTGAAGCAAGGACGCAGGCAATCAGCGGTTATCTGACAAAGGAATTGCAGGACTTGAATGTGGATACCATTAGAACCGATATACCGACCAGCTCCACAGTTACAGATGTGATTGTATGGAGTATTGAACAGTCGGGAACGGACACTTTTTCTGCTACCTACGAAGTGGATCAGCAGATAAAAGAGGGAGAACAGACAAGCAATGTGAAAGCAACCTATACCGTAAAAGTCCATGTAGACGCTGACGGGGATATGGTAATCGTTCAGAACCCTACCCTTGCACCAGCAATCGAGAAATCAGATTATGAGCCTAAGACACCAGAAGCAAATGCAAGTGTAGACGCTGATACCGTCAATGACGCTACTGCATTTCTTGAAACATTCTTTAAGCTGTACCCGACAGCCACAGAAAAAGAGCTTGCCTACTATGTATCGGGAAATGTGCTTGAGCCTATCGGCAGGGACTACATTTATGCTGAACTGGTAAACCCTATCTTTACAAAGGACGGGGACAATGTGAAAGTCAAAGTTGCTGTGAAATTCCTTGATAATCAGACAAAGGCTACACAAATATCGCAGTATGAACTTGTGCTACATAAGGATAGCAACTGGAAGATTGTAGGATAATAAAATATGGAAAGTTTGCTTGACATTCTTTACTTGCAGGAGTATCATAAGATTAGAAAAGGAAAGCAAACTTTCCATTTGTTCAAGAAAGGGGTATGTTGTGAAAAATCGTTTAGAAGAATTACGAAAACAAAGAGGTATTAAACAAGAAGATTTAGCGACTGCTCTTGAAGTATCTCGTCAAACAATAGGCTCTTTAGAAAATGGACGCTACAATCCCTCTATTATCTTAGCTTTTAAAATTGCAAGGTACTTTCAAATGAGTATTGAAGAAATATTTATTTATGAGGAGGAAAGCAAATGAAACATAAGATACAAAAAGTTGAATTATTTATCGGTGTAATAATCTTTTTAGGTGGTTTACTAACTTATGGTTTAGGCGTACACCAACTATTGCCCGTACCTCGTCCAGATTTGGTTGTCTATGGTACAACGCTTATTGGAATAATATTGATTTTTATGGGTTGTGATATATTCAGTAAGCCAACAAAAGAAATGCAAATATTAGAAAATGATGAAAGAAATATCGCAATTACTAATGCTTCTCTTGCGAATGCTTATAAAGTAACACTTACATTATTGGTTCTTGTATTATTTGCTCTTGTCTTTATGGGATATATGAGTAAAGTTGTGTTTTTTTCGATAGCAGGAGTTATTGCTATCGGACAAATTACATGGTTTATAACAGCTCGTTATTTAGATAAAAATACGTCTTAATTCTTCAAGTATTTTTAGTTTTTCCTTCTCCATAACTACGCCCCATTCTTTTTTTGTATAGTAATATTGTATCATTAAGAATCACAAATCACAAGTGATTTGTGATTAATATATAAAAGCCCTCTTTAAAGGGCTTTTATGTTTATTTTGAAAAAGAGATAAAATCAATATATCCCTTTTCCCCAATTTTTACAACGGCATTGTAGGGCTTTTTCTCTTTGTTTTTGATTCCTTTTACCAGGGTTTCTTTTCCCTCCAGTAATTCTTTTACATTCGTTTTGGTTAGTTTTTTCTTTCTAAAATGTTCAGCTAAAGTAAACTTACATTCAGGATAATTTGAACAACCATAAAACGATTTTTTTAATACAATATTGTTGCCACACTTAGGACATTTTCCTACAAGGGGTCCCGAGCGCTTAGTGGGAATTTGTACCCCTTATCGATACAAATTCCCCGTAGGCGCTAGGGACCTCTTTAGCTTCTTGGAAGCTGTCAGTAGTATATCTAATAATTTATCTCCATTCCCTTTAGTAACGTGTAACTTTCCAAATTTAAAAAAGCGACTCATAGAATTATTTCCTCCCGTTAAATAATAGATAACTATTAAAAATAGACAATACTTGCTCATAAGTAACGGTACTTAAATTGTTTACTTTGGCGTGTTTCATTGCTTGATGAAACTGATTTTTAGTAAACAGTTGACGATATTCTCGATTGACCCATTTTGAAACAAAGTACGTATATAGCTTCCAATATTTATCTGGAACATCTGTGGTATGGCGGGTAAGTTTTATTAAGACACTGTTTACTTTTGGTTTAGGATGAAAGCATTCCGCTGGCAGCTTAAGCAATTGCTGAATCGAGACTTGAGTGTGCAAGAGCAACCCTAGTGTTCGGTGAATATCCAAGGTACGCTTGTAGAATCCTTCTTCAACAATCAGATAGATGTCAGACGCATGGCTTTCAAAAACCACTTTTTTAATAATTTGTGTGCTTAAATGGTAAGGAATACTCCCAACAATTTTATACCTCTGTTTGTTAGGGAATTGAAACTGTAGAATATCTTGGTGAATTAAAGTGACACGAATGTTCAGTTTTAATTTTTCTGACGATAAGTTGAATAGATGACTGTCTAATTCAATAGACGTTACCTGTTTACTTATTTTAGCCAGTTTCGTCGTTAAATGCCCTTTACCTGTTCCAATTTCGTAAACGGTATCGGTTTCTTTTAAATTCAATTGTTTTATTATTTGGTTGAGTACTTTTTCACTCGTTAAAAAGTTTTGAGAATATTTTATATTTTTGTTCATGTAATCACTCCTGAAGTGATTACATCTGTAAATAAATACAGAAGTTAAACGATTTGTTTGTAATTTTAGTTATCTGTTTAAAAAGTCATAAGATTAGTCACTGGTAGGAATTAATCTAACGTATTTATTTATCTGCGTAATCACTGTTTTTAGTCTGTTTCAAAACAGTAGATGTTTTATCTACATTACGCATTTGGAATACCAACATGACGAATCCCTCCTTCTTAATTACAAATTTTTAGCATCTAATTTAACTTCAATTCCTATTATACACAAAATTTTAAGATACTGCAATATCAACACACTCTTAAGTTTGCTTCTAAGTCTTATTTCCATAACTTCTTTTACGTTTCCGCCATTCTTTGCTGTTTCGATTTTTATGATATGGTGCAAGTCAGCACGAACACGAACCGTCTTATCTCCCATTATATCTTTTTTTGCACTGATTGGTGTATCATTTCGTTTTTCTTTTTGTGCGCCTAAATTTCCCACAATCACTCACTTCTTTCTATTTCTTCTTATTCTTATTTTATCATCAACAATCACAAATCACTTGTGATTTGTGATAAGTGATTTGTGATAAGTGATTTGTGATTAATATATAAAAGCCCTCTTTAAAGGGCTTTTATGTTTATTTTGAAAAAGAGATAAAATCAATATATCCCTTTTCCCCAATTTTTACAACGGCATTGTAGGGCTTTTTCTCTTTGTTTTTGATTCCTTTTACCAGGGTTTCTTTTCCCTCCAGTAATTCTTTTACATTCGTTTTGGTTAGTTTTTTCTTTCTAAAATGTTCAGCTAAAGTAAACTTACATTCAGGATAATTTGAACAACCATAAAACGATTTTTTTAATACAGAAAATGTAGTCTTTTGAAAGGTGGAATTAACAATGAAGAAAAAATTATCATTTATCATTGAGATTATTATAGGTATAATCTTTATATGTTTTGGATATTTCGTTATTGATACTGATTATTACGCTACACTTTTTTACGCAATGGGGTTCGGTTTAGCTTTTGCTTCTGGTGTTCAATTATTGAAAATTTGTTATTATGAAATGCCAAAAAATAAAGAAAAATTACAAAATATAAATAGAGAAAATCACATCAATAATGTTGATGAAAGAAAAATATTTTTAAGAATGAAAGCTGGTTCTTTAGTATATCAGTTAATGACTTTCGTGTACTTGTTTGTTGCTTTTGTACTTGCGTTACTTCATATTGAAGCATGGATTATAGGCATTATATTTGGTTTATTCCTACTGCAAACATTTTTAGGGATTATTCTATATAAGCATTTTGAAAAACATTTCTAAAACATTCAGTAAATTGTGACGAGGTAATACTATGATAGGACTTAAAAAACGAGATATTAAAAAAGCATTGAAAGCTGGTGCAAAAGCTGGCGGTGTGTCATTAGCTGATGTTCGAGCTGATATTGAAGCGACGATTGATGAAGCTATGAACAGCACCGACCCAGAAGTGCAGGAGAATTTCAGAAAGTATTTTGGAAATAAACGCCCTACTCCAGAAGAATATATTTACAAGATTACAAAAAAGACAAAAGTTTAATAGAAATCAAGTGCTGTAAGGGGGCTTGTGTCATGGAAAGTTTTAAGCATAATCTTATACGGTCATACACTACCTAACAGCATTTTATTAACAACTGAATATCTCACAGCTTTAATAGCTCGTACAGACTATATGTTTTGTG
>NZ_QVFL01000021.1:0-88770 GCF_003434225.1 Absiella sp. AM29-15 | reverse complement strand
TGAACAATCGTGATTTCGTTGTGTGGACAGGGCATTTCGTGTCCCTCCTTTCGGTAGTTGGTGGACGGGGTGGCGTTTTACCACCTCATTTTGGGCAGAAAAAAAGCAGGCAACCTTTTTCAGATTTCCTGCTTGGTGTGCCGCTGTGTGGGCGGCGGGTATTAAGTTGTAAAAGTTCAGGACAAGTTGACCCGATGTGTGGGTGGCAAACTGGAAGTTTTTTCATCCGGCTATATTAGCACTTATAATCTCTCCATTTGGCTCAACCACTATTTCAATAATATGTCCCCAAAACATATCGTCGTCGTTGTAAAATAAAGATAAACTTCCATCTGGACTAACTGTTATTGAGCTAATTTCCATACGTTTTTTAAACAATTCTCTTGTGATTTTTTCTGTATCAATTTCATCTGAATCCTCCAGCCATTCATTTGCAAGTTCTGTTAGCTCTTGTGCAGCAAATGCACGATATTTATTATCATTATCCACAATATTATCTACTAATTCCTTTAATACTTTCATTGCCTGTTCAGCGGTATCTCCATCTTCCTCATCGGTTTTCAAATATACATTTGCCTCTACACCATTCCAATTTACAATTCCCTCAAACCATGAAAATTCTCTATCCAAGTCAAAAGAACCTAATTCATTTTCCATAGAAATTGGCTTAGCATAGTATTCTTTCAAAGCTTCCAATTTTTCATTTGAAGCATGTTCTTCAAGCACATTTATAAGCATATATCTGTTGTTTATATATTGTACCTGATATGGCTGCAATTTTTTCGGTATACATTTTCTGACAGCGACACGATAAATGCCAAATTGCTCAAATTCATATCCCCACCCATTGCGTTTATTGTCATTTTTTATAAGCCATTCAATACGACCTTTCTCATGAAAGAACTGACCTGTACGCAAATCTATGGACGCAAGAAAATCAATAGATGGTTTCAGCATATCTTTTATAATTGCTGCTCCTTTACACGATGCTTGCACTAAAATAAGCATTTCATATTCTTCTGTTTCGAATTCTTTCTCAAAATCTGTTTGTACTGACATAATTCTTTCCACCTTTCTTGGTAATTTACATAATCAAATTTTCTTTATTTTCCGAAAACTTCTAATTTGTTGTTGACTTCATTATACTTTATTCGACCGTCAAAGTATAGAGAGATTTTGTAAAACTTGTCGGCTGGGAACAGCTTGCAACGCAAGGTGTCCCCAGATGGCAAGTCCACAAAAGGGTAGCTGGCGGCAGCCAGCGCAGGGGAAGCGTAGCGTCCCCTGTATGATTTGGAGCAGACCATGACTGCGGAAAATCACAGCCCTCCGGCGAGGAGCCTTCGGAGAACGCAATGCACCAACCTTTGGGTGGTGTATAATTGCGCCCTTAGTAAACTAAGGGGTTTCCGGCTTCTCCCGTTCCAGCAGTTTTTTCAATAGTTCCTGCGTGTCCTGCCTGTGAAAAATGAGTTTCAACAACAGCATGACATCATCATCTGTCAGGCGTTCCGGCTCTTGCAGAAAACTTTCCAGCATACCGCCACGAGTACAGAGCCGGTGCGTCCGTTCCTTTCGGGTAAGCTGCTTTAACTGGTGCTGCAATGCCTTTTCATCATTGATGGCTTTCCGCAGTTTCTTTTCGCTTTTCTCCAGCTCCCGGTTTATCTTTTCCAGCTTTGAGGTATCAGGCAAGGGCAGCGTCCTCCTTTCCCGGTATCAGCACATAAATCCTGTTTGGTTCTCCAACGCCCTGACGCACCCGCATGATAAGTCCGGCGGTTTCCAGTTCATTCAAAGAACGCTTGACCGTCATGGGGCTGCGGGACAAGACTGCGGCAATGGCTGTGACAGGGAAGCGGACAAACAGGATTCCGTTCTCGTCCTCCTGTCCGTTGGATAGCATAGCGTCCAACATCCGGCAGTATATGACCTTTGCGGTGCTGCTGACTGGAAATCCTGTCAACGCTCTGGGAAAGGGCATACAGGGCGGCAATGGTGTGTCTATCGTCATAAATTCAAAATTCATTCGGTGTGTTCCTCCTTTTTCTTTGCTCGTTTGGATAAATAACGGGGGCAGTCAATCACAACCGCCCGGAAGCTCTGCCTGCACCCATGCTGGCATTTCCGGCATAATTCGTTGTAAGTGACACGCCCCCGGTCATTGAGGTAAAAAGAAAGCTCATGCTTCCTCTTTTTGCTCATTCTCGGCATATTGCGCTTCCTCCCGTTTTCGTGTATGGTTTCGGGGCGATTTTCGGCAAAATTACAGCCATAGAGCCGCCTAAAATCTCCCGAAGTATCAGCGATAGGGTAGACTATCCCCCTATCAGATTGTCGTGTTTCGGTATCATTTCGGTGTCAGTTCGCCAGTTCTCCCCGGTGTCGTTCCTCCCCTGAATCTCACAGCGGCGTATCGCTCCCTTTGGTACGCTCGTTTCGGTCAGGGTTCCTCCACATCCCTGCCAAAAGTCATGGCACTACATCGCCGGGGAAGCATATCCCACACAGGCTGGTCATTCGATTGGAATAATCCATCGATGAACTACCTGTATCATAGAACATTTTTGTGCCTCGTGCGGTATGTCCACAAAGTAGGAATTAAGGGTAAAAATCAGAAATTTCCACGATTGCGGAATTGATATGGTATAATCAATTCAACGGTTATAAATGTCGTTAGAAAGGGGGAACTGCTTCAATGAACGGAGCTACTACAATACAGGAACGGCTAAAAGATTTACGATTAAACAAAGGATTAAAACTGGAAGAACTGGCTGAGCAAACGGGTATTTCAAAATCGGCTCTTGGCAGTTATGAAAAAGACGACTATAAGGAAATCAATCATGGCAACCTTATCACGCTGGCAGATTTTTATGGGGTGTCCCTCGATTATCTCTTTTGCCGGACAGAGAACCGGGCGGAGATCAACACGCCATTAAGGGAGCTGCATTTGAGTGATGAGATGGTAGCACTTCTGAAAAGCGGTCGGATTAACAACCGTCTGCTGTGCGAACTTGCCACCCATAAGGACTTTATCAAGTTTCTTGCGGACATTGAGATTTATGTGGATGGGATTGCCACCATGCAGATTCAAAACCTCAACGCCCTTGTCGATACCGTCCGGCATGAAATCATTGAACGGTATCGCCCCGGCGAAGATGACCCGCATTTGAAGGTACTGCAAGCCGCCCATATCAGTGATGATGAGTATTTCAGTCACATGGTTCTGGATGACCTCAACCTCATTATCCGGGATATTCGAGAAGCCCATAAAAAGGACAGTGAGAGTGCGCCCCAGACCACCGTTGCCGATGAACTGAAAGAAAATCTGGAAGCGGTCGAAAACTTCAAGGGCAGCCGGGATGAAAAGCTGGTTGTCCTTTACTGCAAGCAGCTTGGTATCAACTACAAAAATCTGTCAGACGAAGAATTTCGCTGGCTCATTCGTATTCTCAAAAAGTCAAAGAAAATGGGAACGCCTATCAGCCAGAGGAAAAAACGGTAAAGAAAAACCGCTGTTGCATGGTTTGTTGGCTTCCATGTAGCAGCGGTTTTTGCTGGGATTATTCAGTTGAATTTTTAGAACGACAAACTTGAAGTTGTTAGTCGCTATCTTGTTTGCGGTTAAATTCAAAAACGACAGGTTCAAATTCAACTAAATGCTTATCTTGGGTGTTAGTTCCTTTAGGGTTCTCTATGCCGGTAACTTCATAGTATTCATCACTGTATTGTATTTTACTACCATCAAAATCTTTTTGAATGGATTTGACATATTCAAACGGATTTTCTATTGGTAACAAACTTAATGCCCGCTGTAGCTGTTGTGCCGCTGTCCTCTGCTCATCGGTCAGTATTTTTTCTTCGTTTGCCATGTGTTCTTCAAATTTATTTTTATCCATCCAAACGATTTGCTCCAATGGGTTAGCAGTACCACAAGCCAAGATTAAACGGATAAAATCTTCAAAATTTGCCGCTAATGGATATACATTTTGGTCTACACAACTTTCTGGATTGCAGGCAAATACCATTTCTCCATATTCCGGCAAAAAGCAATACAGAATACATCCTTCAAATCCGATTGGCTTTGCGTTGACGGGATAGCAAAAATACGGGTCTGCAATATCTCCATATTCTAAACCTAAAAGTCCCTTATCTATGGGAAGTGCCATATACTTTTCGTAAATCGTTTCCATTGATGTGCCTCCACAAAATTCCGATTTGTCATAATCATTCTATCATACCGTTATGAATAAATCATCTCATGCAAAACAATTTCTTCTGCCCGGTTGTGGATATTATTGCACCGCTGCACCCATTCCATTTGACGGGTACGCTTCAAGTCCTCGGTCACGCCCTCGGCAGCTTTCATCTGCTCCATGATAGTGTCTAACCGTTCCTGTGCCTGTTCGTTCAGGTCTGCAAGATATGTCCACAATTCTCCGGTCAGTATCAATGTGTTCAATCTGGCTGGGTGGACTTCTCTTAAATATTCCCGGTGCATCCGTCCATACTTTCCGATGGGGCGGCGTTCTTCCGACAGTTTCAAGTCCGGGATGTAGTAATCTCCGACAAGGATATAATCAATTCCGTTTTCCGTTATACTTGGTTTCAATTCGCTCATGTTCCTTACCTCCTGTGGAAGCAGGCTCGTCTGGTACTAACTCAATCACATCGGTAATCTCACAATTCAGCGTTTCACAGATACGGGCTAATGTGTCCATGCTGATGTGCTTTCCCTCTTTGCTCATGTTGGCAATCATATTCGTTGTCATACCAGCGGCAAGCCTTAAATCTTCTTTTCTCATATCACGCTCTAACAGTGTGTGCCAGAGCGGTTTATAGCTGATGTGCATATTGCTTTCCTGCCTTTCTATCCATACCACCGGGGCGGCTGCCCCGGCAGGAACTTTTCTCTTATTATAGCACCAATCTTGTGAAATCACAATTTATTCTTGTAGCCTGCCGCTGATACCGTCTGGATTGGTTTTTCCTTTCTTTTTGTTCCCTTTAATTAGCCATGAACTGCTTCATGCCCTGGGACTTTGCGCCGGGGTTATCGTTGCCGTAGCCCTCAAGCAGATTGATTGCACCCCAGATGCCAAGACCTGCGCCCAGAGCGATAACGAGAGTCTGAAGAACGGTTACTGCGCTATTGAAAAATGCCATAATATTTTCCTCCTAAAATTTGAAATCGTTTTGAGAATAAAAAAAGCCCTCCGTACTACCGGCATCAAAACCGGACGGAAGGCTTAGTTTGCGAGAATCTTTTCAAGGAACTCCTCGACGGTTATCACGCCAAGTTTCTGTTCCATTCTGCTTCTTGCATATTCAGTTTCACAATCATATATATCACCACCACCTTTCATAAGAAACAGCCAATACATTGACTGCAACAAATCATCACGAGAAGCACAGATCGTCGGTGAAAAAACGGCAGGTGAAACCTTCAGAACCTCTGCAAATTTCGCTGTGGTTTCTGCATTAGGGGTTCGAGCGTTTTTCTCATACTGAGCAATACGGACATCCGCTGTTTTCTCGGAATACCCCATCAGGAGTCCAAGCTCTTTCTGGGTAAGGCGGCGAAATCGTCTAACGAACTTCAAACGCTGCCCAATAGAGGTATCCGTGATCCACCAAGTCATTTTTTACACCTCGCTTTCTGCAAATTCTCGATATACAACCTCATTTTTTGCTCTGCGTTTGCCTACGGCTTCACTGGGAGCAAGGTCAGGGTAGGTTGCCTGCACTTTCTGTCTGCTTCTGCGGACAGTTTCAAACCCCGGAAAGCTGCGTCTATCCAGTTCCTTCAAAAACACAGGAACCGTCATGGCATGAATGTCAATGCCACGCAGACCGGAATAGTGTTCCAGTACCATCAGGTACAAATGATTGTCGGTATTTCTTGCTTTCTGGTCGTGTTCCAAGATGTTCTTAACCAGGGCAGATACCGTTTTCAGATTTTCCAAACAGAAACCTCCTTAATCCGCATCGACTACCACAAATTCATCACCTGCCTTGAGCTTCAACCTTCGACTCAGAAACTGCTCAATGTTGAACTCATTTCTCTTATCAAAGTCTGATGTGTACTTATAATTGGGGTGCTGCGTCAGATCGTACTTGTCAGAAAGAAACGGTCTGACACCACGCAACTGCAAAATACACTTGCTGCCATCCAGAACCGCAAGCTCATCTACGCTCGCAAGGTCTTTGCCACAATGTCAAGTGATGAATTCAAAAAAGGGCAAAAAAATAACCCCTCTCCATTAAAAGAAGAGGGGATATATGTGATACGAACTATAATTTGTTTGCCTTTCAGCGTATCCATAAAATCGCCGCCAAAAGGGCATAAGAAAAGCACCGCCGAAGCGATGCTCTTAAAGCCATATTGTTAAATGTGTCACTTGTTCCGCTTTCCCGTATTCTCTGTCCCTCGGACTTCTTCATGGTAGAAATAATCTACGATGACCGGATGTCCCTGCGGCACTCTGCCATAGGGCATTTCATTGTCAACAAAGGGGCAGTCATATTTCCTGGCCATCTCCCCGGCTTTTTCTTCCAAAGCCTTGAAATAGCTGCGGTTGTGTTTGTTATAGATTTCATCATAAAGCGGCACAAGGTCAGGACGTTTTTCTGCGATATAATCCATAATCGTCTTCTTAAAACCGCCTCGCAGGTTCAGGTTTTCCAGCCAGAACAGGTCGCACTGGTCCTTCACCCGCTCAAAAATCGCCTCGAAATCCGTGATGCCCGGAAAAACCGGCGCAACAAAACAGACGGTACGGATGCCTGCATCGTAAACCTGCTTCATGGCTGCCAGCCGCCGTTCGATGCTCACAGCATTGTCCATATCCTCTTTGAAATCCTCATCGAGCGTATTGATCGACCACGATACCGTGACCTGTCCCAGCTCCTTCAGCAGATCAATGTCACGAACCACAAGATCGGATTTGGTGCAGATTAAAATATCTGCGCCACTGCCTCGAAGCTGTTCCAGCAGTTTTCTGGTATTGCCGAACTGTTCCTCCTGCGGATTGTAGCCGTCCGTCACGGAGCCGATCACAATACGCTGTCCGGCAAATTTCTTTGGGTTTTTAATCTCCGGCCAGTGCTTTACATCAAGAAACGTACCCCATTCCTCCGTGTGCCCGGTAAAGCGCTTCATAAAAGACGCATAGCAATATTTACAGGCATGGGTACACCCCACATATGGATTGACCGAATAACCGCCCACCGGCAGGTTGGATTTCGTCATGATATTCTTTGTCTCGACTTCTCCAATAAGGATGCCGTTCATCTCTACTTTTGCCATTTTCTCTGTATCTCCAACACTTGATTGAACGCTTCCGGGAATTCCTGTACCATGTTTGCCTCGCCCACGATGGGAACAAGGTCTTCTTTCATAAAGGCAGGGATACCGAGCACATGAGCCTGTTCCACAAGGGAATACGCCCATTCTGGGGCTGTCCGTATTTTTTTGCTTTGCGCCCCGGTCATCGTTCCCACCACGATCCAGTCGATACCGGCGAGATCCACTTTACCAGGATCGTCAAACAATGGCTCAAAGGTAACGTGATAGTGCTTTGCCCGGATATTGGCCTTAAGCGTGTCGATGCGCCATAGCTCTGATTTTCTTGTGACAGTGACGCCAAACCATGCGTTTTCCAAGTCTGTCTCAAAATCCAGTAGGTCGGGGCGCTTTGACAAAAACAGGAATTGGTGCTGCGGGTTTTCCCGAATCTTTGCGAATACCTTATCCCGCCACTCCGGCTGCCATCCCGCCAAATCGCTCATGCCGGTCAGCAGGAAATTCTGCGGGCGCTTCTTTTCCATCAGCCGCAGCTTATTCGGAAAAAACTCCGGCTTGCTGAAGTCATCAATCATATGGTAACGCTTTACATTATTTCGGGCATAACAGTAGGAACAGCCTACGGTACAGCCGATGACCAGATTCATGTTTTGAATATTGTCCTTAATGCAGACGCTCATCAGAGAACACCCTCCACATTTTTCAGGATGCGGTGGAGATAGTTCTCCAGCTGCTCGATTTCTTCCTCAGAAAATCCCTTATAATAAATGTTACTGATTTCTTCTGTTACTTCATTATATTCTTGTTCCAGACCTTTGGCTTCTTCTGTAAGGAAAATGAGAATCTTTCTACGGTCTTTGTCGCCACGATCACGATAAATCAGATTTGCCGCCTCCATGCGGTCAAGCATACTGGTCAGCGTGGTCGTGGCAAGACCGGTCTCTTTTGACAGCTCACTGATGGGAACGCCATCCTTCTGCCAGAGGATATATAGAATCCTTCCCTGGGAGCCATTAAAAGCATCAATGTTTTTTTCGCTCAATATGCGTTCAAAAACACGTCCTCCGACCTGTTTGATCCGGGTTATCAAAAATCCGCCTTGTGTTTTCATATTGCCACCTCAAACCGCAAGGCGGCTATCCGCAGACAGCCGCCTTGTCCTTTCTTATTTCTGCTGCGCAGCCGCTAATTCAGCGTAACCTTTCCAGCCAAATACAGCATCCACATCTTCATCGCCGTAAACACCCTTGACATCGCAGAGGTGGACAACATGATCGTCCGCATCCATCGTCTGGGCAACAGTCGCATGAATGAGCAGCTTGCAAGGAACAGGAGCTTTGATATTTGTGCCCTCCACTTCCTGCATCGTCAGACCGACCTTAGTAGCCTTATCCGTATCACGTCCGGAGCAGGTGCCACAGCCAATCAGAGCGCCGGTCAGTTCAACTCCGGGAATGGCGAGAACAACTTCTTTCTTCTCAGCCAGCAGTTCAAGACTGTAAGCCCCTTTGTTCAGGGAGAACATGATCTTTCCGGGATTGGTGGACGCAAAAGCCCAGAATGCCAGAGTCGCAAGATTGGTGCTGCCATCCGGTTTCTCTGTACAGATCAGAGTCATGGAATTGGGAGAAGTATAAGCAGGCGCATTGCTGATATTGATTTTGTTCATTGTAGAAACCTCCTTGTTTGATTTCATTTAGGATTATACCATATAGGAATATCCTTTGTCAACTCTTTTTAGATTTTATATCAATTTCCCATATTTGTCAGGAATTGCCTTTTGTGATTTTGTATATAATTAGCCCTCCCCGGCATGGGGAGGGCTTCGCTGTTCTTATGCTGCAATCTCCGGGATTTCCCCGACAAAGTTATAAACGATTCTGACTTCCTGCACCTTCTGGCCGTCCACCTTCTTGACCTCGCCAATGAGAATCCGGCTGATGAGCCGGTTCAGCACCGCCTCGTCCAGTTCCTCAATGGCGGCATAGCGCCGGATTTCCTTGATAAAGGTGCGGACTTCGCTTTCCTGTGCATCCGCCCGGCTCTGCATCACCGCCAGATCGTGCAGGCGCTTCTGGTTGGCTTCCTGCTCCTGTTCCAGCGCCGCTGTCAGCTTCATAAACCGCTGCTCGGTGAGGACACCTTTGGCCTTATCCGTATACAGGCTTAAAAACATCCCGTCAATTTCCTGATTCCGGGCTTCCAGCCGTTTCCGTTCTTTCTCCGTCTGGGAAGCGTCCACCAGATACCGGCGCTCCATCCGGCTGCTGAGCCGCTGGTAAAACGCATCAGCGTCCTTCATGACCTGCGCCGCCAATTCCTGTATATCCTTCAGCACCAGATTATACAAATCCCTTGCTTCAATCTTGTGGCTGGTACAGGCGTTCCTACCCAGCCGGTTGTAAGTCTGGCAGATATAGTATGCCTTATCAATCGGCTCCCGCATCTCGCCGGTGAAGCGGTTCTTCCCGGTTCTGCCGACCTTTTCATACCGCACCTGCATGGACTTCCCACAGGTGGCGCAGTAGACCAGCCCGTGGAACAGGTTATAGAAGGGGCAGGCGTTGCCTTTCATAATGGTTGGCCTGCGGTCAATGATTTCCTGCACCTGTTCCCATTCCTCCGGCATCACAATCGCCTCATGGCAGCCCTCAATGACCTCCCATTCCTCACGGGGGATAATGTCATAGGTATTGGAGCGGATGCCTTTCTGGTGTGTCCGGCAGACAAGATGTGCTCCTTTATAAAAGGGATTCCGCAGGATATGGCTGATCCTTGCGCTCCCCCATGAATAGTAGTTCACGTCACATTCTGTATTGCTTTGTACTCTGGTGATGGGGATTTTATCTTCCATGAGCTGCTTTGCGATCCGCATACAGCCCCAGCCGTCCAGTGCCATATCATAGATTTTTCGGATCACCGGCGCTGTCTCCGGGTCAAGGATCAGATGTCCTTTGTCCTCCGGGTCGCGCATCAGGCCAAGAGGCGGCTGCCCGCCGCAGAACTTTCCCTGCTGGGAACGGGTCATGCGTCCCGCCAGCACCTTTTTGGAAATATCCCGGCTGTACATATCGTTCAGGATATTCTTAAATGGCGTGATGTCCATTTCCTGACGGGTCAGGCTGTCCACACCGTCCGTGATGGCGATATAGCGTACATTGTGTTTGGGGAAAAAGATTTCGATATAGCTTCCGGCTTCGATATAATTCCTGCCGAGCCTCGATAGGTCTTTCGTGACCACACAGCCGACCTTTCCCGCCTCAATGTCTGCGATCATGCGCTGAAAAGCAGGGCGGTTGAAGTTGCGGCCCGTATAGCCGTCATCCACATAATACTCATACTGGAACATCCCATGCTTTTCTGCGAAGTCCCGAAGCATGAGTTTCTGGTTGCTGATGCTCATACTCTCATTGTCGCCGCCGTCATCCAGAGAGATACGGCAGTAGAGAGCGGTGATTTTTTCATAGACTTGATTTTTTCTGCTCATAGCGTTCTCCTTCTATGAACAGGGACACGATACCATTATCGTACCATGTCCCTGTCCCTGAATCAACCGTTTTTACGCAGCTTTTTCTGCCATTTCCCGCTGATGACGCCATTCCTCGAAGTGTTCGCAGGTCTGGCGCTCAATGAGCTGCTCAAAGGCTTTCCGCATGGACTTCTCCCCGGAGAACTCCCGCACCACCACAAAACGGACTTTATTCTTCTGATTTTTGCTTTTTTCCATAGGCTACCTCCATAGAGAGACAAGCCGGACGGCAGCACCGGCAACGAACCCGGCAACGGGCTGACAACCATCCCGGCAACAGACCGCTGATTTTATGCGATCCACTCCTTCGGAAGTTCCAGCTGGCGGCATTCTTCCTCGGTCAGCTCCACAAATCCATCTTCGTTGCCGGGCAGTTCGTTGCCGGAAACGTCCCGTTCCCAGCCCCGCTGTCTGCCATATCCGGCGAACATCCGGGGATTGGAGAATGGTTTCCAGCCTGTCACCACCGTGTTCATGATCTCGTTGATATTGTGCAGCTGCCACCGCTTCGGCTCGTCATAGGTGTGGCCCAGCGCCTCCTTGAAAAGCTGTTTGGAGCAGACCATGCTGCCGGTGTAGTGTTCCAGAAAGCCCTGTATCTGCCCGGCCTCCGTGTCCTCCGGCATGAAATCCTTCTGCACCTCCACAAGCTGCCGCTGGATGGACTTGCTGAATTTCATGGAGTAGTGGCCGCTGCGGTAAACCGTCATGGCCTCCGCCCAGACCTGCAACAGGTAGGCTCTGGAAGCGTCCTCGTCCTCCAAAATGTGAACCTCCGCATTCTCCGGGTAAATCATGATGGGAAGGAAACGCCGGTTCCCGGCCCGGTCAAGGGGCAGGAAGTCCAGCGTGTTGGACGAACCGCCGAACACGCACTGCCGCAGCCGGTCTTTGGGTTGGGCCTCATAGGGTGTGCGGTAGGTTTCCTTCTGGCGGCTGATGAACGAGCGGATTTCCTCAATGCTTTTGGCGCTGCTGGTGGCCAGCATCTCCGACATCTCGATGATCCAGTGGCCTTGCAGCTTCAAAAACACCCGGTCATCGTCCAGCTTTTTCAGGTCATCGGAGAACCACTCGTCCCGGATCGCCAGCAGACGGAAGAAGCTGGACTTGCCAGCCCCCTGACCGCCCACCAGACAGAGCATTTCCTCATATTTGGAGCCGGGGCGGAATACCCGCCGGATCGCCCCCAGAAGGAAGTGCTTCAGCATTTCCTCCACATAGTCACTCTCGTCCGCACCTAAGAAGTGATGGAGACAGGAGCGGATGCGGGGCGTCCCGTCCCAGACAAGGCCGTTTAGCACATCCTGGATAGGATGGTAGCAGTTCTCATTCGCCACGATGGAGAGCGCCGCTGTCATCTTTTTCTCACTGGTCAGGCCGTAAGTCTGCTCAAAATAGAGAAGCAGATATTTCACGTCTGTATCTGTCAGGGCGCTGGTATTCCTGCGCCAGCCCAAATCCCGCACAATGTCCACCCGGTCAGTTAAGAGGTTCAGGCGGATTGCCCCACGCAGGAGAGGGTCATGGCAGAACACCGTCCGGCAGTTGCCGATGGTGTTGGCGGGCTGACCCTTCTCCGTGACAGAGAGGCTTTCCCGTACTTCGTCAACGCTCTGCTCCGGCGCTAAGGCTTCGGCTGCGCTCATGGCGGCCTGCCGGGTGGCTGGCGGTAAACTCTGATATTCGCTGCTCAATTTTTCTCACCTCTTTTCCACACTCAGCGACCACGCAGGCACGTTCCTCCATGCTGCCGGACAGGAGAATATCCAGCAGATACTCCGTGTACGGTTTCTTTTGCAGGGCCTCCACGAACAGCGGATTCCACGCTTCTTCCGGCGTCTGCGGGGCGTATTCCTGTTCCCATCGTTCCAGCAGATGCAGGTAATCGCATAGCACCCGGAAATATTTCTGCTCCGCCTGCCGGTAGCGCAGTTCTTCGCTGATTTTTCGTTTGACCGGCCTCCTGCGGGGCGGGTCATGGCCTTTGGCGTCATAGCGGACAGAGAAATCCTCCGCCAGCTTCAGAGCCGCCTCCTTGCTGCTCAGCCCGAACAGACGGGCGGTAAAATCAATCACATCCCCGTCCGCCTGACAGCCGAAGCAGTGGAACCGGCGGTCAACCTTCATGCTGGGATGTTTGTCATCGTGGAAGGGACAGCAGGCCATTCCATTCCTGCCTACCGGAACCCCATAAATTTCCGCAGCCTGCCTTGTGGTGACAGACTGCTTCACCGCTTCAAATACATTCGATTTTCTCACCTCCATACAGAGAAAAAGGCACCCGGTTTCCGCAGAAAATCGGGTGCCTCATAGTTCCATATCCTTCTTTTTTGTCGGGGCAATGCGCCCCTCCCGTTCCCAACGCTCCCGGTTTTTCCGGTCAGCATCCAGCTTGCCTTTCGCCAGCTTCTCCCGGATGGACTCCCTGGCTTTCTCCTTGATTTGCTCCTTACCGGCCCGCTTGACTTCCGGCTGCATAAGGGTCTGCTGGATTTTAGCCAGAGCAGTCTGCATGACATTTTTAATCTTGTGAATAACCCCATCCAGCCGGGCAGCTGCGTACTCACGTTCCTTCTTCGGTGCCTTCCGCTCTGGCGAAAGCACCCACTTTTTCGTTTCTTCCACCAGACGAATATCTTCTTTGTGTGTCTCCTGCCGGACGGTATCGGTCACCACCTCCACCGCCTTGTCGTAGGCCACATCGGCAACATCATCCAGCAGCGTCTCCACGTCCTCGATTTTGAGCGTCAGTTCTTCCAGTTTCTGCTCCTGCGCCGCCAACTGTTCCTTCTGCTTCATCAGGATATAGTCCTGCTTTTCCAGATACTCCCGCCCGCCGTAGGACGGCTCCTGATCCAGATGCAGCCCATGCCGCTTCGTGATGTCAAGCAGGATCGTCCGACAGACTGCATCGAAGGTCTGTTTCCGGTTGTTGTGCCTGCCTTTTGGCTTGTCCGGGTTCGGGAGAGGGATGCCCAGTTCCTCCAGCGCCTTCTCCTGCTGGGGACACAGTTCCCCGTAGCGGTTTTCACAGTCGAACACATGGCGCTCATGGATGTGGGGCGTCCCCTCGTCCAGATGGAGCGCCCAATCTAAGATGTGGATATGGGAACCGAAGCGGCGCTCAAATTCCTCATAGAACTCGTTGACGATACGAAAGAGCGTTTCCGGCGGAACGGATTCTTCCAGCGTACCGATCTGGTAGATGCTTTCCTCCGGGCAGGTCTTGTTGTTTTTCAGCAAGTCCACCACAGTGCGGTTGCGCTCGGTGTGCCGGGTTTTCTCATTCCGGGCGTTCTGCGCCTCCACATGGTCAGAATAATGCTCGTAGTAGTACATCCGCTCGATTTCCTCAAAGCTGAAATCCGGCTGCTCCGGGTTCTCCCGGAAGTCATGTGTGGTAAAGCCCCGGTAGCAGTCCCAGTAGATATTTTGTCTGGCCCGCTCTGCGTCAATGTGTTCGCTGTTCTCCACATCAAACCGGCGGTCATTGTGGCGGGGATTGTAGGTGCCATGCTTGCCGGAGCGCCCGTTGTGCCTTGTCAGTTTCAAACAATTTTCCTCCTTCCTGCGAAGATGTTCCGGGGACGGGGAAGGGCGGCGAAGCCGCAAATCCTGCGAAAGTCTGCGTCAGGTAATACCCAGTATAAGTTGACGCAGGCATCAACTTTCCCTGGGCAAGGCGCTTCGCCCTTGACCCGATGGGGCGGCTGCCCTCAACCCGCCAATGGGCGTTGCCCCTTGACCCCAGCAGTGCGCTGCCGCCCCTGCACCCAGGCACAAAGGGCTGGCTGCCCTCTGTACTCCCGCCCCGGCGAAGCTGGCTTCCGTCGCTAAAGCGGTTTCCGCCAGTTTCACCGGCTCCGCATCCACACAGTTACGCCTTTCAGCGGGAAGTGGATACGGAATACGCCTGCGGGGATTGCCGGTCAAAACGCCGGGTGCAGACCCGGCATTTTTGCCGTAATCGCCCCAATTTCAGGCAATTTTTTCTTCCGTTGTCACCACCTGAAAGCCATGCTCTTTTGCGTAGGCGCTGGCGGCGGCTTTCCGTTCCTCGCTGTACGGCGGGATGAGCCGGATTGACAGCCGGGACTTGTCCAATACATAGGTCACGCTACCCTCCGGCGTGCTGCGCTCCAACCGGCACAGCAACGGATACTTCCGGCTGAAATCGGCCAGCCTGCGCTTCAAGCTGGCGTTAAAAGTGTAGATGCTGGCAAGGTTCTCCGCCTCGTTCCAGTTGATGATGGTTTCTTTCTCATACTTAGACAGCTTCGTCATACAAATCCTCCTCATAATCAGTGTAAGATTTCAGCACACGCAGGCTGCGCTTGAGACGGCGGTACTCGTCCATCTCCATACGCAGATGGTGGTAAAAAGCCTCATACCAGCTTTCGTCCACCTCCGTCTCCATCTTCCGGGCCAGCCCCAGCATCCGGCGTTTCGCCTCCGGGTCAACCGTCAGGGCCGTCAGCCATTTCAGCCGCGTCATCGTGTTGTGGTGGCTGGGACAGGTGAAAGCATAGAGAATCTTCTTTTCTTTCATGCTCAGTTTCATAATGATATTCCTCCATTTCTTTGCTGCGGAGCCATGCGCCCCGCATGATAAACTTGTTTCTGTCCGCCGGTCTGCCTGCAAGCCGCTCCTGCCCGGAATTTCTCCCGGCGTATCGGCCTCTTTGGTGCGCTCGATTTCTGTCCTGGCGTCACTTCCCCGGAGGTCATACCCCTTGCAGTCGGTCATTCGATTTTCAAGGTTCAGTGCCTGTCTGCAAGAACCATTCTATCGAAAAAAGGGGGCTGCTCCCGTATATCCAAGACGTTGGAAAAACGCTCGAAATCCGCATATTTCCACGCTTATGGAATCGTGCTATAATGGGTGTATTCACTGAAAAAACAATAATGAGAGAGGGGGCATTGGATGTACACAAAGCTGTCAATCCCAGAGCGGCTCAAAGACCTGCGGGTGGTGGACAAGCACCTGACGTTGGAACAGCTGGCAGAGAAGACCGGCCTGTCCAGATCGGCTCTGGGGAAATATGAAAGCGATGACTATAAGGACATCAGCCCGTTTGCGATTGCGACACTGGCGGATTTTTACGGCGTGTCCGCCGACTATCTGATGGGGCTAACCGATAACAAGGAGGTTCCCAACGCTGATGTGCAGTCGCTCCATTTGAACGATGAGATGATTGAACTTCTGCGGAGCGGTAAGATTAACAACCGGCTTCTCTGCGAACTGGCTACACACCCGAACTTCCGGCGGCTGATGGTGGATATGGAAATCTGTATCGACCGGATCGCCAATATGCGGATGGAGCAGATGAATCTGGTGATGGAGGCCACCCGGCAGACTGTCCTCAGCAAATATGCGCCCGGAGAAGATGACCTCTATGTGCGGACTCTGGAACTGGGGCAGGTACAGGAAAGCGACTTTTACAGCCACGTCATGCACGATGACCTGGACAGCATTGTCCGGGATATACGGGAAGCCCACTTGAAGGACAAGACCACCGCCGACCCGCAGCCCACGCTGGATGACGTCAAGGAAAAGTTTGAACAGGCGCTCGAACAGGGCAGCCAAGAGGAAATGGTAATCCACGAATTTTGCGACAGAATGCAGATACCCTTCGAGAAGATTTCCTCGGAGGATTTCTCAGCTTTCCTGCGGATACTGAGCCTGTCAAAGATGCTCAAAAATCCCAACAACATGAGGGGGAAGGCCAAGCCGCAGCCGTACTATGCGCCCAAGCGGAAGAAACGTAGGTAGTGAAAAAGCCGTCCAACCTGTACCGTTGGACGGCTTTCGCCCATGTGGGCGGAATAAAATATGTTGTTGTACATTCGTTAGCTGACCGTTTTCATCAGTTTTTTCATAAATTTCCAAAGACGGATGCCATCTTTGAGGCCCAGCCGGTAAAAGAAGCATTCGCTTTCTGCACCGGAATCGAAGATGGAATCGCAGTAGTGCCTTACAGCGTTCTTCTGTTCCTCAGACAATGCGCTGATCGCTTTTTCATACTCGGTTTCCAAGCGAAGGTAGTCAGCTTTTTTCTCCTTGCCGGTTTCTGCCTCCCGCCATTTAGCGAACTGGCTCTGCATCCGCTCCTGAATCATCAAATCAACCAGTTTTTCTATATCTGTACCCATAAGCGCCCCTCCTTATGCTGGACGGATATAATTCCGGTATGTTTCCAAGACGGAATCCGACACACCGCTTTTATATACTTTGCGGATGTCGGAGATTTCCTCTTGCTTCAGCAGTTTCAGCCATTTCAGCAGTTCAGCCCTACCGTTTGCAAAGTTACAGTAGCGTCCATCGGCGTATTCGATACGGTATCTCATAGACAGGCACCTCCTTAAACATAAATCATCTCAGACCGGATGATTTCCTCTGCCCGGATGCGGATACTGTTCATGGCTCCGACCCAGGCCAGCTGATCACAGATTTTCAGTTCTTCGCTGACGCCATCCGCCGCCTGCATCTGCGAGATGATACACGCCAGCCGGTCATCGGCCTGCTCGTTCAGATCGGCAAGATACGTCCAGAGTTTTCCCGACAGAAGCAGTTCATTGTACTGGCCGGGACGGTGTTCTTGCAGAAACGCCTTGTGCATCCGTCCCCACCGCCCGATGGGGCGGCTTTCCTCCGGCAGCTTCAAGTCCGGTATGTAATAGTCTCCGACCAGCACATAGTCCAGACCGTTGCTGTCATCATGGATACGTTTTTTCAATTCCTCCATTGCGACCTCCTGTATTCAATTTGTACGAATCCAGTTGATCGTGTCCCTGTTCATCATGAAATTCAAGGCAACTGAACTCGTCACCATGAATTATGGCACATCTTTGCCTAACTTCTGATAATTCAAGCCGTAAGACGGGCTGTTACCTCTGGTGTTGGAGGTGTTGTAGGTGTCGATAGTTTCTTTTCCCAATGCCTGATTCAGTTCTTTGAGCGTGGTTGGCTCAGAACCACCCAGGAAAATTCGGGAATCCATGTTGCCGATGATGGTATCGGCATTGTCTTTATAAATGGCTTTCAGCTGTGATTGTGCCTGGAGGACAAGGCAAGCCGATATTTCACGGCTTCGGATTGTCGCTACCAGTTTTTCCAGATTGGGAATCTGACCGATGTTTGCCATCTCATCAATCAAGCAGCGCACATGAACCGGCAGTCTGCCGCCGTACACATCATCTGCTTTCTCGCACAACAAGTTGAACAGCTGTGTGTAAATCATGGAGATCAAAAAATTAAACGTCGCATCCGTATCTGACATAATCAGAAAGAGCGCCGTTTTCTTATCTCCGAGAGTATCCAACTGCAACTCGTCATAGGCAGTCACATCTCTGACCTCCTGAATATCAAAAGGAGCCAGACGAGCGCCGCAGGAAATCAAAATCGACTTAGCGGTCTTGCCGGCAGCCAGCTTGTATTTTTTATACTGACGGACTGCAAAGTGATTCGGCTTTTTCTTTTCCAGGGCTTCAAACATCAGATCCACCGGGTTCTGGAACTCCTCATCATCTTCCCGCACCTCCATTGCGTTCAGGAACTCAATCAGGGTGGAGAAATTCTGTTCCTCAACCGGAGCTTCATAGTGGATATATCCGATCAAGGCACAGTAGAGCAGCGTTTCCGCCTTCGTCCAGAACTCATCACCGGCTTTTCCATCACCCTTTGTGTTGGCAATCAGCGTTGTCACCAGTTTCAGAATGTCTTTTTCTGAATGGATATAGGCAAATGGGTTATAGTGCATCGACTTCTGAAAGTTGATGGTGTTGAAAATCTTGATGGTGTAGCCATGCTTCAAAAGGGCGTTGCCGCACTCAATCACGATGCTGCCTTTCGGGTCAGTGACCACATAGGAACTGTGCATCTGGAGAAGGTTTGGCTTCAACCAAAAGCGAGTTTTACCGGAACCCGAACCGCCGATAATCAGAACATTCTTATTTCGGGCATTGGCAGGATTCTTCGGGCGATTGCTCATCATCAGCCGCTCCGTTTTCGTCAGGATCACATTGTCCTCGAACTTTGGTGCAATAAACGGCTCAATATCTTTTGCCGTTCCCCAACGAGCAGAACCGTACTCAACATTGTGTCGGTACTTCTTTGCGTTTTTGCCTTTTAGATAGACAGCCAGCCGAAGTCCTGCGCCGCAGAGAATACCAATCAGCAAATCCAACGGGTGAAAGCTGGGAAACGGATTGTTCAGGGCTATCGGAAGGGCATGAAAAAAGCTGAGGATTTTCGCAGATGAATCTGCCCCCTCAGCCAATCTCCATGCTTCTCCTAAATTCGTAGCGAACAACCCTACCAGAAAATACGGTAAATTCAGAATCAGGAGCTTTTTCATTTTTCTCTTATCCATCACAGATCACGCTCCTGTTTCTTCTCTCGAACCTTCTTCGGAATCGCTGCGACAATTTCCTTGAACTTCTTCAGCTGCGCCAGAACGCTCGGCTTTTCATTCTTGGTTAATGCCCTTGCCTGATGTTCCTTGCAGATTGCATCCAAAGCATCTGCATCTTTAGAACGGACAAAAACAAGAAACCGGGGAGGATCAACGGACTTATCTTTTCTTACGGCAAAGTCCACGCCATACTTCTTGGCGAGCTTTTCAAAATCACGGATACTCTCTTTGTCGATCTCAACATTCGTAGCACCCTGATTCTGTCCCAAAAGCTGTTTCACGGATTGCTTTCCATGAACGGCAGGGTCTCGTGCCTTTTTCATCTTCACTTTTTCCCGGTGCTGCAAATACTTGCGGATACCGGCAATGATAGTGCGCCCCGTCAGCTTGGTTGTGCTGATCGCCAGGTTTACTGTTCTGTTTTCAACTTCTTCCTGCATGATTCATCACCTCCTGCAAGCAGTAGAGTGAACAGATTATCGTGCCATATCTCTGTGGTCGTAATACAGATTGCCCTTGGCAACTGCGGCATGGCTGATAATCTTGATATTGCCAGCTTTCTGGTTATCCAGAGCCTTCTGATAACCCACATCGCTCAAATACAGGCGATTTCTTTCGCCTTTCCAACCGACAGGCGATTCATCGGTCAGCACATCGAAAATAATCATGTGCTTGGTGGCGTCATCAAATCGTGCCAAGTCCATATAGGTATGTCCCTGGTACTCCTTGGCACCATCCTGAATCCGCTTTCGCTCCATCAGCTCTCCAATCGTCGAATTTCTTTGCATAAGAACCTCCTTACAGAACATCTCGGTCAGGGTTACTTTTGTGGGGAACCGAATCAGCTTTGACAGGTGCATCTTCTTTCTTCACCATGTCATCCGGCAGGGGAAGCGCCATAATGCTGCGCCCCATGCGTACAAAAGTCTCAGGCTGATGAAAGTGTTCCTCAAACTGCTTCATCAGTTCCGGGGACAGAGAACAAAAATCATCCTCGCCCAATCCCACAACCAGAAAATCACCGGCGATAATGTCATAAATATCGCCGTCATCATCACGCAGCGCACGGTTCAGTTCTTTGCCTACGAGTTTACCTTCGTCGTGCATCACCAGTGCAACCGGCTCATTGAACGGATAAGTTGCCTCAATATCGCCACCTACGGCTTTCTGCAAATCCTCCAGCTCACAGCCGATCTGCACAGCCTGCGGATACATGAACGGCTTTACCAGCAACACATTCATGGTATCTGCCTGTTCTTTCTGAACCTCCCGTTCCTCGGTCGTGCCGAACGCAACACCGGTAAAGTTTTCGGAGTCCAGAATGTACTCCGAATTGTAATAAGCGGCTCTAACCTGTTCCTCTGCCGCATCGTGAGATTCTGCTTGCACCGTAACCGTTTTCTCCAAGGTTTCGGTGATCTTCACATCGTATTCTTTCAAGTTTCGATACCTCCGTTTCTTTGGAAATAAGAAAAGCGACCATCCATGAACCTGTTACAGTTCATAAATAGTCGCATCCACATCGGCTAAAAGCTCGAACAAGCAAATATCGTCCAGTTCGCAAATCAGGGAACCCATGTCGAAGAAAATATCGTCCTCGCATTCCACCGTAGTAACCACGCTGCGGTGTTCGTTAAGACAAATGGCTTCTTCCTTGTCCATCGTGATCGTAGACATACAGGACACCACATAGAATGTCATATCTTCTGCTAACCACAGCTCCTTGCTCTGAATCGTGCGAACTTTTTCATCGCCGCTCATATCTTCTACATAGGACAGAAGCCGCACGGCTCTGCTGTTCAGAAGTACCTTTCCCTGATAGTCGATACCCTCACCAGCAGAGGACAATACTCGATACTCGCTAATCATCTCGGCATTTTTCTGAAACGACTTTGCCAGAAGCGCAGGAGAAATATCATCGAACTCCTCACTGTAGTTTACGAGCATATCTACCATATAATCAGGATCGCAAAGGTCGTAGAGTTCTTCCAAAGCGCCCTGAATGTTTTTGGGTGTAAACATTTTTTACCTTACCTTTCCATTGATTTTTCTCTTTTTTTCTGCCATTGCTCCAAAAGCTGAATGATTTTATCCTCCATCTGCTTGTTGGTATAGGACTTCGGGAAGTATTTTCGCAACGAATCCGTTTTGAAGGTTACTCTGTCCAGCTCTCCCTTCTTGATTTCATTCATAATCTCGCACATCGCATCCAGCGTACACTCGCCCTCCTGTGCGAGCTTTTTAATTCGCTGTGCTTGCGAAAGGGAAGGAGCTGCTTGAGCATAATCCATTGCAGAAAGAAAATCCTTCTGTTCTTCACTTGCCAGATAGGAAAGCTCCACCGCAGGATTGAATTTGATCTGACCCGTATCTACCATATCCAGCAGTTCCGGAATCAGTTCGGTCAGACGGATATAACGGTGTACCTGATTTCTGCTTTCTCCTGCCTCCTGACCGACTATATCCATTGCCTGCAACTTCATCCCAACTTGGGATGAAGTTAAATCGGTGCGTTGACCTTGATGTTTAATCGCATCCAGCTTCATCTTATAAGCAAATGCTCTTTCACTCGGCAGGATACTCTCCCTCTGCAAATTCGCATCAACCATCAAAATAATGGCTGCATCATCGTCCAGGTCACGAACAATCGCAGGCATGGTTTCCTTACCCGCAAGCTCCGATGCCCGGTGCCGCCTGTGACCAGAAACGATTTCATAACCACCGTCGGGGTCAGGACGGACAATCGCAGGAGTGAGAACTCCGAAATCTCGGACGCTCTCTGCCGTTTTCATCATTTCTTCATCATCAACCACACGGAAGGGGTGTCCCTCAAAGGGGTGTAGCTCAGAAAGCGGAATTTCCTGCACACGCTCCTGCTGGGCTTCAGCTCTGGATTGATCGGTGGAGAAAATATCATCGTACCCCTTCAAGCTGATGTTTGCGCCTTTTTTCTGCATTGTTTAACACCTCCTTCGTCAGAATTTTATAGGCTTCGGCAACTTTGCCTTTGGGATCATGCTTGAAGATACTGGTTCCCTCTGCGCTGATTTCCTCTGCACGGACAGAGCGGGGAATGTCGGTCTTGTAAACCTTCAGCTTTCCGCCGTAGCTCTCCCGAATCAGATTGCTGATGTCTTTGGAGTAGTTGGTGCGGCTGTCCACCATCGTCAGAAGAATCCCTTCAATCCTCAGTTTCGGGTTGATTTGCCTCTTGACCTTGTTGATGGTTCCAAGCAGCTGTTCCAGACCCTTTGCAGGAAGGTATGCTGCCTGAACCGGTATCAGCACATTGTCGGCAGCTGCCAACGCATTGACGGTCAGCATACCCAAAGACGGCATACAGTCAAGAAGAATGTAATCATAATTCTGTTTGACTGTATCCAGGTATTGCCGGAGAATGGTTTCCCGGCTCATGGCATTGACCAGTGCTACCTCCATACCTGAGAGTTCGATGTTGGACGGCACCAAATCAACGCCCTCCGGATGATGAAGAATCCCTTCATCGGGAGTAATAGGGTTTTCCATCATAATCTTTCCCATCAGATCGGAAAGTGTCGGAGACAGATCATCCGGGCAGGGATTGCCCAAACTGACCGTCAGGGAAGCCTGGGGATCGGTGTCTACCAGAAGCACCTTTTTTCCTTCAAGAGCCAAGCCAACGCCCAGATTCTCGGTGGTGGTGGTCTTTCCAGTGCCTCCTTTCTGATTGACCACCGCAATGATGGTTGCTTTTTTCGACATTTATCGTCACTCTCCTTCCTCTCGCTTCATTTTCAATTTCTTAAATCCTCCTTCCAAATATCCGTGTGACATATCGTGCCGAACAAGAGCATCGTAGTAGGTGTCTATTGTCGTCGGCGCATTGTATATCGTAGTCAGCATATACTGACGGATATTTCTAATCTTTGTGGTGTTCTCCTTGAAGCAGTCCATAACATATCGAATGTGTTCGGCATTCAGTTTCATAAACCGACTGCGGACAATTTCTGCCGGACGCTCCTCTGCACCAATGCGAATCAACGGTCGCTTCGTGCAAACTGTTTCAACGATCAACTCCAGAATGTTATCCAGCATTTCGGAATCGTAAGGGTAATCCTTCTTCAACAAATCCATACTAAGCTGATCCGAGAAATAATCAAAGTATTCTTGATACCGGTCATTCTCGTCCATCATTCCACCATTTCCGGAAGGAAAGATAGAATCAGTATCACTAAATTCAGTATTTTTAATATCAGTATTATTACATTGTGATTTCGGAAGTTCTTGAGTTGTGATTTCCATTGTTCCAGAATTGTGATTTTCACAATTCAAGAGTTGTGAATCCACAGCAGAGATAAAGTTCTTCACATAGATCAGGTTGGGCTTTCCCAAACCCTGGCGCTTACGTTCAATCAATCCTGCTTTCTTCTCAAGTTCACTGAGCAGCTTGATAGCCTTTTGTTCAGCACAGTTCAGAGCCATCTTCGCTTCGTCGATTGTAAAAATGATATACACTCTACCGTTTTTATCTATCCAACCATTCTTGGCAGACAGGCTCATGCGGTCAAGCAAAATGCCATACAGCATCTTGGCATCGGCAGAAATATTCCAGAACCTCTCGTTCGTGAACAACACCTTCGGAACTCGATAGAATGTGAATAGATCGGATTGCTGACCGTAAAAATAATCAAAACTCACACGGCTTCACCACCTTCTTTCTGCGGAAAACTTTCTGTTGTCAGCGGAATGCTGCGGAAAGTCGTATCCGTCTTTTCGTAAGGACATCGGGCAAAATAGTAGAAGCGGTATTCCTGTTCATACACATCCATATCAACGAAGCCCCACTTCACGCATAACCTTCTTCGTACACCAACCAATGCACGGGTGATCTCGCCCATAGGGACAGCCATCACATTCCGACTTGGGTTTCGGCGGCAAAGAGATTAAGTAGTAGCAATTATTTCTACCCAGACGGCAGCCCTTTCTGCCATTCGTCCAGAAGTAGCAGTAATGACAGTCGCTCGGCTTGTCTGCGGTATAAACAGGCTTGCTCAAATAAAACACCTCCAATCTCTTGTATTTGCCCATGGGTTTGGGCATAAAAAAAGAGCGCCTATCCATCCCCAATGCGGGGCAAATAGACGCTCTATGTACATAACGATATTTAATTTTATCTGCTATAACTGCATGGTATTCAAAACATCCGCCTTTTTTGATTAGCTGGATTTTTGGCACGATTTTGGGGCTGATTAGCAGGAAGGGCATTTTCATTAGCAAGAACAGCCCGTTTTCTGCTAAAAATTAGCTGGCGATTTTGTCTTATAACAACCGTTCGATTCTGGAGGGGTTGTCAAAAATCAAATTTTGGAGTAGAATTTTATCTCATACAGTGAAAGAGCTTTTTCGTAGCTTTTTATATAAGAAAAGCCGAAAACCCTTGAAAACAAAGGCTTTCGGCGTTGTTCACTGGCGTCCATAAGAGGATTTGAACCTCCGACCCCACGCTTAGGAGGCGTGTGCTCTATCCAGCTGAGCTATATGGACGTGTCTGATATATGATTATAGCCCGATCAAAGTCGAACTGCAATCCCTTATTTAGTTTTTTTTGAGGTGGCCGTTGTAACGCAACCTTAGGAGGCGAACGCTCTATCCTGCTGAGCTACAGAGACTTATATTAAATTGAGACTGGCAACGATCACTTTTCCCCGTAAGGCAGCTGGTAGAGCACAACCTTAGGAGGCGTGTGCTCTATCCAACTGAGCTACTGAGACATGGCTGGTTTTATGACTAAGCCCGAAGAAACTCGAACTTGAATCCTATATGAAGTTTTTCTAAGGTGGCCGTTGTAACGCAACCTTAGGAGGCAGTTGCATTATCCTTTGTGCTACGAGGACATATATTCAATTTTAAAAGAGATTTGCTAATCAATTGGGCTTAGCTGAGCTTCCCCTTAGGAGGATTCCGTGATATCCATTTCACCAAGAGGGCAAGTTAATTGCGACTTCGCACACGCATTAAACATTATACCATAATGATTTCAATTTTAAAGGCTTTCATTCAAAAAAATCCAAGAAATTAAAGTACTTTCATAGTATTGCCAGAATAAAGAAAATTAATCATATAACGGTATAATTTCAACATTTTCCTGAATTAAGGTATAATAAGAGAAAACGGAGGGTGTATATGAAAAATGAAACGATGGAACAATTGAAAGCAAGATTAAATTCTTCATCTATGTATCTACAAAGCAATGATATGCACGTTGTAGAAGTAAAAGAAGGATATGCAAAGGTGGAAATGATTATTGATGAACAAATTTTAAATGTACATGGCTTTGTACATGGCGGTGCATTATATTCTTTAGCTGATACAGCAGCTGGCGCCGCAAGTTTTGCGACTGGAAGAGATAGCGTTACCTTGTCAGGGACGATAAATTATATCAAGCCTGGAAAAGGTGGAAAACTTATTGGAATTGCTCAGGAGATTAGTGCAGGAAGAACTACAGGGGTTTATGAAGTGTTTATTTTCAACGATGCAGAAGTACTTTTATCAAGAGCAACATTTACCATGTTTTTCTTAGATAATGATCGATATCAAAAGAATAAATAAATTCGCATATTTTTTCTAAATATAAAAACTATAAGATATAATGAAAGTAGTATGTGAAAGAGGCGAAGTTATGAGCATGAAACAATATCATCTAATGGATCTTAAAACGTTAGAAGACTTTTCTCCAGATGGATTTCTATGTATTTATATCGGAAAACAATGGGATATTGCTTGGATTAGTACCATATTGCAGGATATTATACAACATGGAAATGTCAAAGAAATTGATATTTTTGCGATGGCAACATTGAGAAAAGCTTGTGAAACACAGATGAAAGAAGTGTATCTATTCGATACATGGTTTCATATATCCCATAAAAAGATTCAACTTGAAAACAAAGAAGCTATGCTGATATACTTACGCAATATCAATGATCTGATGGAAACAAAACTTGCTTCTCAGGTGAATAAACTCCGCACAGAAGGAATCCCTTGTGGACTGTTTTGTATCAGAATGCAAAATGGTGCATTTGAATTATTATATACGAACAGTTATATATACCAGTTTTTAGGGTATAAAAAAGAAGAGTTACAACTACAGGATATTATCGAAGAAAAAATAGTCGATCGTGAGGACCTCATTAGAATAAAAGAAGAAATCACAAATTATATCCAGCAGGAAAGCATCTTGTTTGAAGTAGAATATCGTGTGAAACGAAAAGATGGAAAAGTACGCTGGATGTCAGCACGTATTGTGCCAGATACAATAGAACACCAATATGTTGCTGTTGCATTTGATAGTACAAAAATGAAACAGATGATGCATGATCTTCGTATTAGTGAAGAAGAAAAGAAAATTGCATTAGAACAGGGAAATATTGTCATACTTCGATATGATGTGAAAAATAAAGTTTTATATTATACAAATGATGGAAAGAAAACCACAGAACCAAAGAAGATGATGGAAAATATCCCACAATCCGCAATTGAACAGCATTTGATAAAAGAAGAAACACAAAAAGAATATTTAGGTTTTTTCTCAAGTATGCTGGAAGGGAAACCAAAAGGTGAGGCTGTATTTTTAAGAAGAAATTCCACCTCTCAGAAATATATCTGGATCAAAGGTAAATTTACCATGATTTATAATGAAAAATCAGAGCCAACCACCGCAATCATCTCTTATCAGGATTATTCGGAGGCCTATGAGCGAGAACTTGCTTATGAGCGATGGAAACAAGATTTTGAGCGAAGAAAAAAAGACAGTATTGCATATTATGAATATGATCTGACACACGATGTTTTTGAAAAGCTGGAAGGTGCATTAAATGATGAACTGCCAAAAAATGCAAGAAATTCGTTCACTTACATTGCACATTATGCAGCAGAACATTTTGTATCACCAAAAGATCGTAAAAAATATTTGAAGGTATTCTCCCGGGAATATCTGCTTGATCAATATCAAAAAGGCAGACATCACTTCACTTTACAGCATCGTCGTATAGACAGTCAGGGCAATGAATTTTGGGCTTATGGAGAAATACAGCTTGTATGGGATCCTTATGCTTCCCTTGTTCGTGCAAGTGTATTATTGCATGATATCGATAATGAGAAAAAAGATAAGATACGTATGAAACGTTTATCAGAAACAGATGCATTAACCGGGTTATATAATCGCTCAACCTTATTTCATCGCATAGAATCCACATTACAACATAGTGGAAAACACGTGCTGCATGTTCTAGTATTGATTGATTTAGATAATTTTAAATTATTAAATGATACCTATGGACATCAATATGGAGATGATGTTTTAATCAATGTCGCAAAAAGTATGCGTAGCGCTTGTCGAAGTGAAGATTATTGTGGCAGAATCGGTGGAGATGAATTCGTGATATTCTTACGTAATTTATCTTGTGACTATGATATACTGCCAAGAATTGAAGCAATCCGTTTAGCCATTTTAAATTGTATGGATGATCGTGAAATCGTCGCAAGTTTTGGTGTGGCATGTTATCCAAATGACAGCCATAATGTAGATGAATTATACCGTCATAGTGATGAAGCGATGTATCGTGCAAAGCGAAGTCAGAAACATAAGATTCAGTTTTATGAAAAAATTTAAAACACTTATTGACGAGTAAAATAAAAAATGATAAAGTGTAAGCAGTTATACGACTGACGGAAGTGGAATTGACCACATGAAGTATAATGTAAAAGAGCCGACCGTCTGGGCATAGAGTCTGGATTGGTATAGGCTCTTTTCTTGTGCTTATTCGTACATGGATTATAAATGGTTTTAATTGCACAGGACGATAACATTCGCTATACTTAACATGTGAACAGGAGGTAAGGATTATGAGCAATGAACGCAAAGAATGGGAAGGATTCAGCGGAAGAATCTGGAAAGAAGAAGTAAATGTCCGCGATTTTATTCAAAACAACTACAAGCCTTATGATGGGGATGAAAGCTTTTTAGCGCAACCTACAGAAGCTACAAACAAATTATGGGATGCATTACAGAAGCTTCAAAAAGAAGAACGTGCAAAAGGCGGCGTTCTGGATATGGAAACAGAAGTTGTTTCTTCATTAACTTCATATGGTCCTGGATATATTGATGAAGCATTGAAGGATTTAGAAAAGGTTGTTGGTATTCAGACAGATAAACCTTTAAAACGTGCCTTCATGCCTTATGGTGGTATCAAAATGAGTGAAGAAGCTTGTACTACATATGGTTATGAACCAAGCGAAAAACTACATGAAATCTTCCACGATTACCACAAAACTCACAATGATGCAGTATTTGACTGTTATACACCAGAAATGCGTTTAGCACGTCGTAATAAAATTGTAACAGGTTTGCCTGATACATATGGCCGTGGACGTATTGTTGGTGATTATCGCCGTGTTGCTTTATATGGTATCGATTATTTAATTGAAATGAAAGAAGCTGATAAAGCAAACTGTGGCTGTGGCACTATGACAGATGATATCATTCGCCAGCGTGAAGAATTAGCTGAACAGATCAAAGCATTAAAAGGAATGAAAAAAATGGCGGAAAGTTATGGCTATGATATTTCAGGTCCTGCAAAAAATGCAAAAGAAGCTGTACAATGGTTATACTTCGGATACTTGGCAGCTATTAAAACACAGAATGGTGCGGCAATGTCTGTTGGACGTGTTTCCACATTCCTTGATATCTATATTGAAAGAGATTTAGAAAATGGTACATTAACAGAAGTAGAAGCACAGGAATTAATTGACCACATGACAATGAAATTCCGTATGGTAAAATTTGCACGTATCCCTTCTTATAACCAGTTATTCTCAGGTGATCCTGTATGGGCAACACTTGATTTGGCAGGATTAGGAATGGATGGACGTCATATGGTCACAAAATCTGACTATCGTTTCTTACACACATTAGAAAACATGGGACCTGCGCCAGAACCAAACTTAACAGTATTATATTCTAGTCACTTACCAGAAAACTTTAAGAAATATTCTGCACGTATCTCTATTGATACAAGTTCTGTACAGTACGAAAACGATGACGTTATGCGCCCTGTATGGGGTGATGACTATGCAGTTTGCTGTTGTGTAAGTGCAACACAGACGGGTAAAGAAATGCAGTTCTTTGGTGCTCGTGCAAACTTAGCAAAATGTTTATTATATGCCATCAATGGTGGTATCGATGAAAAAACCAAAACACAGGTTGGTCCTGAAATGAGAGGTATCACTTCTGAGTACCTTGATTATGATGAAGTTATGCATAAATATGATATCATGATGGAATGGTTAGCAGATCTTTATGTAAATATCTTAAATCTGATTCAGTACATGCATGATAAATATTACTATGAAGCAAGCCAGATGGCATTGATCGATACAAATGTACGTAGAACATTCGCAACTGGTATTGCTGGTTTCTCTCATGTAGTAGATTCCTTGAGTGCTATCAAATATGCAAAAGTAAAAACTATCCGTGATGAAGAGGGATTGGTTGTCGATTATGAAATTGAAGGAGATTTCCCTCGTTATGGAAACGATGATGATCGTGCAGATGATATCGCAGTATGGTTGTTGAAAACATTCATGGGCAAGATTGAAAAACGTCACACATATCGTAATTCTGAACCAACAACATCTATCTTAACAATCACAAGTAATGTTGTTTATGGTAAAGCTACTGGAGCACTTCCTGATGGACGTAAAGCTGGAGAACCATTGTCACCAGGTGCAAATCCTGCATATGGTGCAGAAACAAACGGTTTATTAGCGTCATTAAACTCTGTGGCAAAATTACCTTATGAATATGCATTAGATGGTATTTCTAATACACAGACAATCAATCCAGGTGCACTTGGACATGATGAAGCAGAACGAGTAAATAATTTAGTACATGTATTAGATGGTTACTTTGATCAGGGCGCTCACCACTTGAACGTTAATGTTTTCGGTATCGAAAAATTAAAAGATGCAATGGAACACCCTGAAAAAGAAGAATATGCGAACTTCACAATTCGTGTTTCTGGATATGCTGTAAAATTCATTGACTTAACTCGTGAACAACAGTTAGATGTTATTTCTAGAACTTGCCACGAAAGTCTATAGAAATAAAGAAAGGTCTGTTTACGCAGGCCTTTTCATTTAAGGAGGTTATACTATGTCACCAGTAAAAGGAAGTATTCATTCAGTTGAAACCTTTGGTTCTGTGGATGGTCCAGGTGTACGTTTTGTGATATTTTTAAAAGGCTGTGCAATGCGTTGTAAATATTGCCATAATCCAGATACATGGGAGATGACAACGGCTGATACAAGTAGTGAAGAATTGTTGAAAAAAGCATTGCGATATCGTAGTTACTGGGGTGAAAAAGGTGGCATCACAGTGAGTGGTGGCGAACCTTTGCTTCAGATAGATTTTGTGATTGATTTATTTACCAGAGCGAAAAAACTAGGTATTCATACAACCATCGATACCAGTGGAAATCCATTTACCAGAGAAGAACCTTTCTTTTCTAAATTCCAGCAGTTGATGGAAGTCACAGATTTATTGCTGGTAGATATCAAACATATAGATGATGCATGCCATCTTGCTTTGACGAAACAGCATAATACAAATATTCTGGATATGTTGAAATATCTGGATGAAATACAGAAGCCAGTGTGGATTCGTCATGTATTGGTGCCAGGAATCAATGATCAGGAAATTTACCTGATGAATTTATCTAAATTTATTCAACAGCTGCATAATGTAAAACGTGTAGAAATCCTGCCATATCATACTTTAGGAGTTTATAAATGGAAAGAGTTAGGAATTCCATATGAGTTAGAAGGTGTGGAATCTCCAGATCAGGCTTCCATTGAGAAGGCACGCAAGATATTACAATGTGATCAATATCAGGATTATTAGTATAGGCAAACAGGGATTTTATCATCGCTTTTAAGGTAAAGTCCCTGTTTTATGTAAAAATCAAAGAAAATCCTTTGAATTTTTGTAAATATTTTAAAATAAAACAGGAAAAATGCCCATTATAAACAGATTTGTGATATGATAATCATAAGATAAAAGGGGTGTTTTTTAATGTCTGCAAGAGTAAGTGATTATGTAAAGGCGATACAGAAAATGAAACTGGAAGCTGGCAATCAGAATAAAACTGAACTGATTATTCGTGCCGGGGACCTGCACAGCCAGGTCAATAAGGGAACTCCTACACTGGTTACATGCTGTATGGCAATGAAGAAAATGATGCTGGAAGATGACGAATTTCTGAAAAATCCAGAAAACAAGAGTGGCGCAAGTGCTAATCTAACCATCAAATATCAGCTTCATGATCTGGAACATCGTCTACCTTTATTAAGACCAAAACAACGTGGTCGTAAAAAGGGCGTACAAATGAAAAAGAAAGAAGAAGCAAAAAGCAGTGTTCAGATAACATTGGAAGAATGGCTGGCTAAGATACCATTGAGCTTCACAGAAAATAAGGGAACCTTTGATGTACAAGGAACTTATGGAATCTGGAAAATCAAAGTCGCAGTGCCAAGAGGCAGAAGGCCATTTGATTTAGATGATGTTGTCTATTCTTTATTGAAATATGCAGATGAGAAAACGGATAAGTATTCTGTCTGTATGAATGACAGTAAAGAAAATCGTAGACAGTGGGAACATATTTCTCCTGTTTTACGTAAAAAAATGAATATTACCGCAATCTTTGTGAAAAACGGAAATGTAGAAGAGTACTAAAATTTACAGATGTAACGTTTTTACTCAAATGTGGGTAAATAAAAAGATGGAATAATGATTGTATTAATCAATCAAAATATTCCATCTTTTTTTCATCAAATTATTCTATAAATGCTGATTCATCCAGTTTGTGATTTCCTCCAAGCGTTTGATACGATGTTTTGGTTTACCTCCACGACTTAATTCGTGATTTTCTCCTTTAAACATACATAGACGGGTATCAATGCCATGCATACATAAAGCACTATACATCTGTAATCCTTCACTATATGGGCAACGATAATCCTCATTGCTGTGGATAAACAGGGTTGGTGTCTTACAACTATCCACATAACGCAAAGGAGAATGCCACCAAAGTTTTTCATGATTTTGCCAGATATCGCCAGATTGCTGATCCTTCGTAAATTCCTCACCAATATCGGAGGTTGTCATAAAACTGATCCAGTTGGCAATAGAACGTTGAGAAGCTGCAGCCGCAAATCGATTGGTATGAGTAATGATCCAATTGGTCATAAATCCACCATAACTTCCTCCAGTTACTCCTAATCTGGCAATATCAATACAAGGATACTTTTCTAAAACAGTATCTGTAAACTTCATCAAATCATCATAATCGATGGTGCCATACTTTCCACGGATATCCGCAAATGCATTGCCTCTGCCATCTCCACCTCTTGGGTTTGCGAAGAAAACAACATATCCCATATTTGCCCATACCTGCATTTCATGATAATAGACCTGCCCATAAACCGTTTTCGGTCCACCATGTATATCCAGAATTGCTGGATAATAGGAATGTGGATTAAAATCATGAGGCGTTAATACCCAGCCATAAATGGTTTCTTCTCCCTGTGTGATTGTGACAGGCTCTGGCATGCGAATATCTTTTGATTGATAGAAATCATCATGAAAGCCAGTTAATCTTGTGGAAGAATGATCTTTGAAACAATAAGCATATAATTCCTGTAAACGCATATCATGCATTGCAATATAATAAATAGTACCATTGACAATAGTAAAATCATCAATGCTGCCTTCTTTTTCAATCACTGTAGAAAGGTTGCCTGATTTATCTAAGCGATACAGAACAGAAGAATTTAAGATTGTTGCGATAAAGTAACAAGCATCCTCATAAACCATCACAGAGCGTGTCTTTCCAAAGCGACAATCACTTCCCACAGTATTGCCAATGGCTTCATCAAAATCATATAATTTAGAAACTTCGCATGTTTCCTGATGCATTAAGTAAAACTTAGGATTTTCATTAATTCCATATCTTTCCTGTTTACTAGCGGCAAACAATATATCATTGCCCCAGTTCTCCAAATGCATGATACTATAAGTTTCCGTGTTGATACATGTGGATAAACTATCTTTTTTGATATCATACATAAACAGACCATTTTTCATTGGCTGAACCTGCGCATAGGATGCACCAGTAAAATAGATCTTTGTTTTATCATCATTAATGATAAAGGTATCCATTTGGAAAAGGGGAAGACTGACTCGTTTTAATTTACCGCTTGTTTCTTCAAACAAAAACAAGGAACGACGTGTTTTATTCGTATAACCAGCACCATTAAAATAAAATGGTAATTCATCCAGTACTTCATAATCCTGCATTTCCATTTTTTCTCTTACGCGTTTTTTCTTTATCTCTTCCGTTTCAAATGGCATACTAGAATAACGCAGATCAAAATTTACACAAAGGGCAAACACATGTGTACTTACCATTTTGATATCCAAAACTGTTAAAGGAATTTCAAATGCTTTGACTGCTTCACCACCACGTGTATCTAAACGATAGAATACAGTTTTTTCTTCACCATTTTCTACTGCTTTTTGATCTTGTGGATCTCGCATATTCGCAAATAACAGGGTATGCTCATCTTCCCATAGATATAAGCTTTCCTTTCCACTTTGTGTCAGTGTTACGTCTTGGTCGTTTTTCCACATATGCAGTTTTTGATCATAAGAATTATCTTTTTCATTACATCTGGACACAACATAAGCGATATCTTTTCCATTATCTTGAAGGTTTGACAGATAGGAAAAATCTAAAAAATCTTTTAATTGAATTGTTTCTTTCATAAGGTCACCTCAGTTTCTTAATTTCATGATACCGCAGCAGAAAGAAAAAAGCCAGTCATATCTCTAACAACTGGCTTATAATCGTATACGGCAATTACCTTTTTTACACATAAAGGCAACATAATCACGCTCCATAATACGGCTGGATAAACGGTTTTTCTGTTTTTCATTACGGATATTGTACATATAAACAGGTAAACGATCAATTTCATTTCCCTGATCATCATAAATCGGACAAATGATTTTATCATATTCATTATCCATATGTAACTCCCCAAGATATCCTTCCAATTCATCCAGTTCATCAAATATCTGATCATCATCCACTTCCATGATCTCCCCGGCAATCATATCATCACCTTCAATCAAAGCAGGATAAATCACACCTTTGATTTCATGCAGACTACCTTTCACATAGGCAAGCTCGCTTTGTATAATCTTGTCTTTTAAATATTTTTCATAATTGTACATATCTGTTCTTAGCGTCCCATACACAAATATTCTTTTCACGATGACTCACTCCTTATATCGTCAATATCATAGCATGGTTTATGGAATAAGCACAGGAAGTTGCCTGAAAACAAATGATTATTTGTCTAGAAAAGATACTTCTATCGTATAATTATCCTTTAATTCCGGGATCATTTCCAGAAATTTCCTAATCGCAGACTGTGCTTTTGTTGCGGCTTCACTTAAGAAACCATTTTCAATAGCTTCCTCTTCTACCTTATCTTTTTGTTGTGTGGCAAATGTTGTGTAGTCTTTGATACTGATTGGATTAAAGATATTTTTGGTTTCATCATATACTTCAATACTTTTTTCATCTATCACATTAGAGAAGATGGCAACTTCAGGAATCTTTACAGAGATGGTATGATCCTTTACATTGACTTCGGCTTTACTCATATCTACACCGGCAGATAATTTACCGGAATATGTCAATAAAAAGCTTTTTGTTGTTAAAGGGATATCCCAGCCATTCAGCTGTAAAGAATTTTCAAATTTACCTACTTTTGTATAATTGTATTCCATTGTCACAAGATCATTTACTTCCTGTAACTGCTGTGTTAATGCTGTTGATGTAATAGTTGGCTCACCACTTTTTCCACCAAAATGCATGCCAGCAAAAAAAATCAGGGCACAGACAATCAAAATGGCTACAATTCCACCAATGGCTTTTTTTGTTTTTCCCAATGTATCTAATATTTTCATGAGCTACCTCCAGAATTTGTTTTTATTATAGCATAAAAAAGCCTGTAAACAGCCTGATTTTAGAATATTGTAAGATTTCTTTATGTTTTATTTACGGATAATCTTTCTTAACAAAAAAATCCTTTTTACCTCTTACAAAGGAAGTGATATACTTAATGTATAAGAAAGGAGTTATGAAAATGGAGAGCCAGCGATTGTATCAACAATTTCGTCGAACAGTGGAAAAATCTGCGTGGATTCTAATATTGTTAATCTTCATCATAGAAGTAATTGTGGCTGTTTTGATGATAAATGAACAACTTCTGGATGTAAATCAAACGCCATTAGAATATAGTCTTTCCTATGTTGTTTTACCAACACTTATCAATATGGAATGTGCAGCAGTTTATCATTATATTGAATTTAAAACAACATTCTCAGAAAGTAAAAAAAATTATTTTTTGATTCTTGTGTTTAATACATTTTGTTTAAGTACATCACTTGTACATAATGCGTTGCCATTAATCAGTTTAAGCTTTATTTTACCAATATTTTTAAGTGCTATATTTGGAAACAAAAGGATGACAGATCGTTCTTTCTGGTTATCTTTTATATCTTATATCATTACATCTTCTGTGGGAATCTATTATACTAAACAGCTAACCACAATGGTCTATTTAAACTATACCGCAGGCGCTATATTGGTGTGTGCAGGTTATTTAATCGCAAAAAATACGATTATTTATCAAAAGAAAAATCATGATGTGTTGATTTCCTTCAATGAACGTCAGAAAATTATGATTGAAGAATTGAAAAAGGATTCCTTAACACAGTTGTATAATCATCAAACATTTTATAATGAATTAAATGAACAGATTCAAAAAACTCGAGTAAATCATCAGCCACTGGTGCTTGCGATTATTGATATTGACGATTTCAAACGTGTAAATGATACGTTTGGACATGTGAAAGGCGATAAAGTTTTACTTGAGTTAAGCAATCTGATGAAAGCATATAAACAAGATAATATGATGTTAGCAAGATATGGCGGAGAAGAGTTTTGTATATTATTTGAAAATACACAATTACATGATGCATATAGCTTTATGGAAAAAATGCGTTTGGATTTTTCACATATTGAATTTGTGGAAATGCCATCCACACGTATTACTTTTAGCGTAGGTCTTGTGGAATTGACATCCGATGCAGACAATGCGGTATCACTTGTGGAAAAAGCTGATTTGGCAATGTATCAGTCAAAGAAAGAGGGCAAAAATAAAATAACAGTATATCAGAAGAACAGAGCTTAAGGATAACATAAAGTGAAAAATTAGATAGACTTTCATTAAACAATGGCGTATCATAGTATCAGACTATTGGGAATAGGAATGAAAAAGAGGTAAAAGATATGGATGTTTTTCGTAAGAATCGTATCAATACGATCGTTCAAATGACCTTATGGCTGATTATGGGACTGGTATTATTTATCACAAATCATGCGACAGGCAGAGTATACTGTACGGTTTTAGGGATTGTATTGATTGTACAGGGATTTCCCCAGCTGATATTTTTTATACTTGAAAGAAAAAGATATTTATATAGCTTCATGATGCTTGTTTTTGGTTTCTTTACATGTATTTTTGGTGTGTTGGAAATCAAAACAATCGAAGAAGCAGAACTATGGCTTCCTTTGATTGTATCCTGTATGACATTAATTCATGGCTTTAAAGAAATATTGATGGTTTTTTATATCCATCGGCAGAACAACCCTTTCTGGCGATATTTTCTGAATTTAGCTATTGTGACTATTGCATTTGCGATCATTATGATTATTTACACCATGATGAGCCGTGGAAATGATTTACGACTCATTGGAAGTGTGATGATCATAGATTCCATGATAGAAGGATGTATCTGGTACATTGGAGAAAAGAAAGCTGATTAAATAAACAAAGCATTGTCGAATAGACAATGTTTTTTATGTTTTTAGCAATCTAATACTTAAAATTGATATATCAGAAATAGATGATGAATGATTTATTATGAAATTATACATTATATTTTATAAAACAATTGTAAATACATTTATAAAATAATAATCTTAATAATGTTTTAAAATTTAGTTTCTGAATATGTTAAAATGGACTCAATAAATGAGGTGTTCATATGATGAAAAGAGATTCATATCTAAATGATTTAATTAGTTTTAAGGATAAAAACTTGATAAAAGTAATTACAGGAATTAGAAATTGTGGAAAATCTACTCTGTTTGAATTATATAAAGACTATCTTTTGCAACGAGGAGTAAAACAGGAATGTATCATATCTGTTAATTTAGAGAAGGCAGATTTTATAAAAAATTCAGAACAATTATATACATATGTAAAAAAACAGATGCTCGAAAATCAAAAGCATTATATTCTATTAGATGAAGTACAGCATGTGGAAAACTTTCAAGAAGCCATTGTTTGGCTATATACAGATAAAATGATAGACTTATACATCATTGGATCTAATGCCTGTTTATTATCTGGAAAATCAGCTACATTATTGTCTGGAAGATATGTAGAGATTAAAATGATGCCTTTATCCTTTAAGGAATATTGTTCAAATTTTCCTAAACAAAGTAATACTTCACACTTATATTTGGATTATATAACGAATAGTTCTTTTCCTAGAACATTAGAATTGCCACATGAAGCAGATATTAGATTATATTTAGAAGGCATTTATTATACAGTTTTAATGGAGGACATTCTAGCAAGAAAAGAAATCAATGAGTCAAGTTTATTGAAAAGCATTGTAGAATTCATATTTGATAATATAGGAAATGTAATTTCATCTAATGAAATCGCAAACATATTGGCATCAAATGGTAGAAAAATCAATGCATCAACCATAGAAGCATATCTTTCTGCTTTATGCGATAGTTATATAGTATATAAAGTGTATCAATATGATGTAAAAAGAAAACAATATTTAGCCAATAGTGTAAAGTATTATATTTGTGATATTGGTTTGCGATATTATTTATCAGGTATAAGACTATTAGATATGGAACATGTTTTAGAAAATGTAGTTTATTTGGAACTTTTAAGAAGAAGGTATAAAGTCTATATTGGAAAAATAGGTGATATAGAAGTTGATTTTATTGCGATTAATATAAAAGGTGTGGAATACTATCAAGTTACACAAACCGTATTAGATCCAAAAACTTTGAAACAGGAATTATCTTCATTAGAAGCAATAAAGGATCATAATCCCAAATATCTATTAACGATGGATTATACACCGCTTACTTCTTATAATGGAATAAGACAAATTAATGTTTTAGAATGGTTATTAAAGTGATAAATATAATGTATAAAATAACTTGTATGAAAGTTTCATCCTTTTGTAAAAACAAAAATGAGTTGTTATGTTACAATAAAAAGGTAGAGGAAAAAGGAGGTATTTTATGCCATTTAGAAAAGATTTTTTATGGGGTGGGGCAACTGCAGCCAACCAATGTGAAGGTGCATATCAAGAAGGAGGTAGAGGCCTTGCAAATGTGGATGTTGTGCCACATGGAAAGGATCGTTTTCCAGTAAGTATGGGAAAACTAAAAATGACAGAATTAGACAATGAACACTACTATCCTGCATTAGAAGCTATTGATTTTTATCATCATTATAAAGAAGATATCGCATTGTTTGGAGAAATGGGATTTAAGACATATCGTATGTCTATCGCATGGAGTAGAATCTTCCCTAATGGAGATGAAGAAGAACCAAATGAAGAAGGCTTAAAATTCTATGAAGATGTATTTAAAGAATGTCATAAATATGGTATTGAACCACTTGTAACGATTACACATTTTGATTGTCCAATGCATTTGATTACAGAATATGGTGGATGGAAAAATCGTAAACTAATTGATTTTTATAAACGTTTAGTAACGGTATTATTCACAAGATATAAAGGTCTGGTAAAATACTGGCTGACATTTAATGAAATCAATATGATTTTGCATTTGCCATTTATGGGTGCCGGCTTGATTATTGAAGAAGGCGAAAATGAAGAAGCTGTAAAATATACAGCAGCACATCATGAATTAGTCGCAAGTGCCTGGGCTACAAAAATTGCACATGAAATTGATCCGGAAAACATGGTAGGATGCATGCTTGCGGCAGGTAATACATATGCAAACACCTGTGCACCAGAAGATGTATGGAAATCTATGGAAAAAGATCGTGAAAACTATTTCTTTATTGATGTACAATCACGTGGTGCTTATCCAGCATATGCAATAAAAGAATTAGAGCGTAAAGGCATTGAAATTCCTTTTGCGGAAGATGATAAAGAAATGTTGAAAAACTACACTGTAGACTTTATCTCATTCTCTTATTATTCATCAAGACTTACTAGTGCTGATCCAGAAGTAAATAAAGAAACTGCCGGCAATGTATTTGCAACATTAAAAAACCCATACTTGAAAGCTAGTGAATGGGGATGGCAGATTGATCCATTAGGACTTCGTATTACAATGAATGCTTTATATGATCGTTACCAAAAACCATTGTTTATTGTTGAAAACGGCCTTGGCGCAAAAGATGAATTAGTAAATGGTTTTGTAGAAGATGATTATCGTATAGATTATCTACGTGAACATATCAAGGCAATGAAAGATGCTGTAGAAATCGATGGTGTAGATTTATTAGGTTATACTTCATGGGGATGCATTGATTTAGTAAGTGCTTCTACTGGGGAAATGAGTAAACGTTATGGCTTTATCTATGTGGATAAAGACGATGCTGGACATGGTGATTTAAAACGTTATAAGAAAAAATCTTTTGACTGGTATAAGAAAGTTATCGCCAGCAATGGTGAAGATTTAGATTAGTATAAAAATGACTGGTATATAGGGAATTGCCCTAAATATACCAGTCTTTTTTCAATTATTATGATGTTATTCATATGAAAATCCTAAAAATGTATAAATAATTAAAAAGGCTTATATGTAGTTTTAAAATACCTGTGAATATACGTGTTTTTTAATATCTTTCTTGTATTTTTTTGATGCGATGTTATACTTTGTTTGAAGAGGTATCAGAAAATGAAACATAAAGGCAGGATTATCAAAATCATAATAAGTGTTTTCACAGGAATCTGTGTTTTATTGATTGCCATAATCGCAGGGATAACCATTTACATCTCCTCCTCAACAAATCATTATTATCACGATGCAGGACAAGTTGCTTGTTCAATGGTATCTGATACATATGGTATACATGTAAAGGATCATATGACATGTACACGTGAAGATGACAGTAATGGAAATTTATATGCAATTAGAGTTATGGATGAAAATATGAATTATTTATATTTCACAAAAAACACGTCATATGAAAATATTCTGACCAGTAAACATCATAAGAAAGATTGTATCAAAACGGAAACCATTCCATATCATCAACATGATCTGACGATTCAATATTTTGCTTATGATGGTACGAAATCAGCGGATAATGGGGAAACCTTAGCACTTTTATCTATTTATGCCGTATTTGATTATCTTATCGATGATGTTCATGTTTACTCAAGCTACATAGGGGTTTCCACAGATCTTCCTGGTAAAGTGGAAGATATGAAAGAAGGCTCTTATGAGCATACATTACAAAAACAAATTACTGATATTTTAGATAATGTCATGGATTAGCTATGATATAAAAAAGACGAGATTTGATTTTCTCGTCTTTTTATCATTATGCGGTCTTTGTTGCGTTTGTTTTCTTTTTAGATATCATTGCATAACACCATAAACCAATGACACTAATGACAAGAGTGAAGATGAATGAAGCAATGGCAACCCAATAATTTTCTTCACCTAAGGCATGTCCACTAAATGTAGATGTAATTACACTGGGGATACGTGCAATAGTAGAAATCAGAATAAATGTGGTTAGCTTCATATTCGTTAAGCCTATCGCATATGTCATAACATCTTTTGGACTACCGGGAATAAAGAACGCAATGAAGGTCCAGAAGTTAAGCTTTTTTTCATCTTTTAATAACCATAATTCATCCAGTTTATCTTTTGAAAAGAACACATAGATTAATTTGGTACCCCATTTTTTCACAAGCACCATGACCAGGGCAGACGCTAATGCAGAACCAATTAAACATAATAGGGTTCCCTGCCAGAAACCAAAAGCATAGCCAGCTGCAATCTCAAATGGTTCTCCAGGTATAAAAGCCACAACGATTTGAAGAAAGATAATGGCAATCATATATAGAAAGGAAAAGATGCCTTGATCATTTAGCCATGCACGGAATTGTTGAGGATTGTTACAGAATTTCACAAGTGGCATTCCAATCTTTAATGTCAATAAGGCAAATACCAGTAATACCCCACCTAAAATCAGTATCGTTTTCCATTGTTGTTTATTTAATTTTTTCATGTTTATCACTTCCTGTCTATATCATATCCAAAAAATCAAAAAGAATCCTTGTGATTTCCTAACGATTGCGTGACAGTTTTGTAAGAAGCACTTTATAAAATATTTAGAAAATTATAAGTATTTTGAAAAATTGTGATACAATATAGCTTAACAAAAGGGGAGATAATATATGATTACGTTTTATATCGTTCGTCATGGCGAAACTTTATTTAACCAAAAACATTTAATGCAAGGGTGGTGTGATTCACCATTAACCAATCAAGCAATAGAAAACGCAAGAGCATTAGGGAAAAGACTTCAAAATATTGAATTTGAAGGTGTATATGCTTCCAGCAGTGAACGTGCATGGCGCAGTGCAAAATATATAATGGAGGATCGTCATCCTAATGATGTGCAGCTGTGTGATGAATTAAAAGAAATCAATTTTGGTATAATGGAAGGCGAAAATGAATTCGTTGGAAGAATTGCCAAACAACAACATCATCGAGAGTATGGCTGGGTAGATGAAGACGGTGAAAATATGGATATGGTAAGAGCAAGAGTTTATCGTATCTTGAAGGAAATCGCAGAAAAACATCAGAATGGCAATGTCTTAATTGTGACACATGGCGTGGTCATGATGTCGTTATTAGATGATTTAAAGCCTGGCTATATGGAAGCACAGGGACCAGGTTTTCATATCAAAAATTTAGCTGTAATGAAAATCAGTTATGAAGCAGAACAATTTAAAATCATAAAGGTGAATGGGTGATCAATATGAAAAAGTTTATACAAATATGTAGTTGTATCTGTCTGGTTGCGATGATGTTATGTTCTTTTGTCGTGCCTGTCAAAGCATCAGCAGGATATGAATATGAATCTTTAGATGTACATGTAGAAGTAAATGATCGTCGAGAATATAAAGTGAGTGAGAAGATGGTCATTCATTTTATGAGCCCAATGCATGGAATTATTCGTGATATTCCTATGAACAATGGATATGAAGCATGGAATGTAAAAGATATATCCGTTACAGGGATGCCATTTACGAAGGAAATCACTGCGGATGGCTTTGCGATAAAAATTGAGGATCCAGATAATGAAATTCAGGGAACAAAAGAAATCACACTTACCTATACACTTGCGCATTATCAGGATGATGATCCCAAGGAAGATTTCATTCATATCAATTTGTTGGGAACGGATTATGATGCAGATGTTAAAGCATTTCATGGAGATATTGAATTCCCAAATAAAGAAAAGCTGAAAGATATTCAGGTAACATCAGGGGAAAATGGCAGTACGGATAATGAATATACCACATTTACTCAGCAGGGAAATCACCTGATTGTGGATAGTCAGCGATATGTTGGAAGTGGCATCGGCATTAGCGCAAAACTTCATTTTGAAAATGGAATCTTTCCCAATGCTCCACAATATGAGTATTCTTATGTGATACGTGATCAATCAAAACATATCACCATAGATGAAAAACAGAATATACAGGTGGAGGAACAATTAACATATGACACATCAAAATCCCTTGCAAATATACAGATACCATTTATTTGTGATGACTGGGAGGTGGCAGATTATGATGTCACAGATGTAAAAATAGAAACAGATGGGGATTATGATTATACAGATAGTGGCGCATGGATCAGAACACAGAAAAGTAGTGGCACGGTGAAGCTGTCTTATCGCATTCATCCACATCGTGTATATAAAAATGAGCTATATCTGAAGCTGAACAATGAGGAACAGGATACATATATTGAGCATTCTAAAATCGCAATTACAACACCGGATACACCGAATGCAGCCATCCTATTAAAACGAGATGGTTCTGATTTGGATACTTCATTTATCAAAACAAGTGTGAACGATCATACAATGGATGTAGAAACAACAGATGTAATCAAACATGGGGCAAGCTATGGCATTATGTTGAAAATAAACGATGGTGTATATCAGCGCACATCTTCTATGATGCGTATTCTCATGCTTGGATTATCCGCAGGTTTATTGATTTTATATTTATTCCTTCGTTTTGTGAAATATCGTAAAGAAACACCAATCGCTCCTGTAAATTTCTATCCACCAAAGGGTATGAACAGTGCGGAAGCAGGTTATGTCATTGATGAGAAATTAACTTATAATGATGTCGCATCATTAATATTTTATTGGGCAGATAAAGGGTATTTAAGCATCCATTATAGTGAACATGGCTATTTGTTTGAAAGAAACGCTGCCCCATCCACAAGTGCGCCATTTTATGAAGTAAAATTATTTGAGAAAATGTTCTCTTATGGAAAAGGCGGACTTGTAGGAAAGAGTGATCTGAAATATCGTTTTTATCGTGATGTGGAACAAGCAAGCAGAGAACTTATGGATATCTATGATGGAAAGAAAGGATTGGATGATCCAAAAGCATATGCTGTTCGTTCTTTATGTATTACCACAAGTATTTTTCCATTAAGTTTATATCTTTATGATTGTGTTAAGCAGATAAGTGAAAATCATACATTGGCAATGGGTATTCTTGCGATCAGTGTAATTCCATGGATTTTGTCGTTATTGATGGTGTTGATTAGTAAAAAACCTCATAAGCCATATAAAATAGATGTTCCTGTAATGACATATTGGCTAGAATTGTTTATTTATGTGATTGGTGGTATTTTCTTTGTGATCGTTTATGATTTTGACATGATGATGCTGGCAGCACCTATTTTATCTATTGTTTTATTCATGATTGCGAAAGGTATTCGTAAAAACAGCGATTATCGTTCAGAAATGTTATCTTCACTCCTTGGTTTCCAGGAATTCTTAAAGACCACAGAAAAAGACCGATTGGAAATGTTATTGGAAGAAGATCCAGAATATTACTATCATATTCTTCCATACGCCCAGGTATTGCATGTCAGTGATATGTGGATTCATAAGTTTGAAAATATCGTTGTGCCATCGCCAACATGGTATGATGGGGATGAACGATATGAGCATCGTATGATGTATGATATCATGAAAGATATACAATCCGATATGAAAGATGCATGTGCAAGCCCTGAAAATAATCATACTTCTTCTACATCTTCTTCATCAGGTGGTTCTGGTACCGGAAGTGGAAGCGGTGGTGGTGGAAGCCATGGCTGGTAAGAAATTATATCGTATTATCATTTGTTTTCTATTATGTCTTTTCTCTATTGAATTTCCAATCATAGAAGCAAACGAGGAAGCTGGATATGTATATGATGAATTAAATGTTATCGTTACGATTAATGAAGAAAAAGAATATCATGTAGAAGAACATATGGTGATCGATTTTCAAAAAGAAATGCATGGAATCATTCGTGATATACCGAAAGAAAGTCAAGTAGAAGATGTAGGAATCAAAGATGTAAAAGTAGAAGGAATGCCTTATCATATACAGCAAAGCTCAGATCTTATGCAGGTAACGATCGGAGATCGTGAACAACTGGTAAAGGGTAAAAAAGAAATTGTATTAAGTTATACATTAACACATTATCAGGATGATGATCCTCTGTATGATGATGCATATATAAATGTATTGGGAGATAACTATGATACAGAAGTGAAGAAATTTCATGCCCAGATCAGTTTCCCTAAAGAAGAACAGCTGGAGGAATTCCACGTTACATCTGGAAAGCGTGGCTCTACAAGTAATCCTTACACCACAGCAACGACATCAGGTAATCAACTAATCATTGATGCATCACAAAAGCTGGATGCTCAAATGGGTATTACTGCCCATTTAAGATTTCAGGAAGCTACATTTTCTAAAGCCCCTGTTTATCCATATCCTTTCACCATTCAACAAATGAAAACAGAAGTGAAAGTAGATGAAGCAGAGGATTTTAATGTAACACAGACATTTACTTATGAAAGCATTATCGATCATCAAACATATCGTATGCCACTTATTCATCAGAAATGGAAAAACAATACGTATAGTATAAAAGATTTAAGTGTTGAGGGTGGAAAGTATAGTGACTTTATAAATCAGATAGACCTTTATTTAGAAAAGGGAACACACACCATTACGATACGTTATCAAGTACATCCTTACCATTTAATGAAAAATGCGCAAACACTCACCATGAACGATCAGGATATGCATACCCGTATTAATGAATATATATGTGTATTGGATATGCCATATATTCCAGATATTTCTATGCGCATCCAGCATAATGGTTCAGGAAATAAGGCTGATATGATTCAAAAAGAAGAAAAAGATGGTACCTTAATCCTAACAACAACCCAACCACTCATAAATAACGATTTATATACAGTGCTGGTACCTATGAATACAACATATTTTCACAGAGATACCTTTACTTCTAATATGGGATTATATCTTGCAATCCCATTATTGATAGGTATGATCATCTTACGTTTTATATGTAAAACAAGAAATCTGATTACCCCAATAAACTTTCATCCCCCTGTTGGTTTAAACAGTGCACAGGCAGGATATGTAATTGATATGAAGCTCTCAGAAAAAGATATTACCTCTCTTATATTTTATTGGGCAGATCGAGGATATATAAAAATCTATCAAACGAAGGATTCCTATGCATTTGAAAAAGTAAAAGATATAGATGCACAGGCCTTGCCTTATGAACAAAAACTGTTTCAGCGTATGTTCTCACATGGACATGATGGATATGTGAAAAAAGAAGATCTGACTTATCATTTCTATGATGATATCATGAACGCAAATGATGAAATTATAAAGTATTATCAAGGGAAATACGCCTTACGTGATCCTAAAATAGAGGTAGTAAGAAAACTGTGTATTTGTTTATCCTTTGTGCCGCTTATCATCTATTTGTTTTTTAAGATTTATGATGTATATGGAGATATTTCAAAGGTTATACAAACATTAATACCATTTATGGTAATACTTCCTTTATTATTGAGCTTTTATCTATTAAGTCGAAGGGCAAAGAAAAATCATAAACCATTACATAGAAGATTCTTTTTCGCATTATTTATCTTTATGATTGTATTATTGATATGGAGTCTTGCTGTGGAAATAAATATGATGCTTTTGATTATGTGTCTTGCAACCCTGATCTTATGGTTTATCGCAAATGGTATCCATAAGGATAGTACGTATCGTAAACAGTTGTTATCTTCTTTGCTGGGATTTAAAGAGTTCATAGAAACAGCGCAAAAAGATCAATTGGAAATGATGCTGCAGGAAGATCCTGCATATTATTACCACGTATTGCCTTATGCACAGGTATTACACGTGAGTGATATCTGGATGGATAAGTTTAAAGATCTTACCTTGCCAAAGCCTGATTGGTATGAAGGTACACAGGCATTCCATTATATGGCGATAGCACATATCGTACAAAATATGGAGTATGATATGAAAAAGACAATGCATTCCTCATCCACAGGAGTTACTTCTGGTTCATCTGGATTTCATGGTGGTTCTGTTGGTGGAGGAAGCGGCGGTGGTGGAAGCCATGGCTGGTAATTTTAAAAGGAGAATATTATGAATTTTGATCAACAAATATATAAAGCGATGATCCTTATGGATAAAGGAAGAGAAAACGATGCAATCACTTGTTTAAAAAACTGTATCGAGCAGGCTGGTGAAAATATGCTTGCCTGTGCAAGAGCACATGGTATTTTAGGGGAAGTATATTGTGAACTAGAAGATTATGCATCAGCAAAAGAACATTTTGAATATTTGGTAGAACATCAAAACACATTGGAAACATTGTATGATGATGCTTTATCTGAAGAAATAGAAAACGCAAAAAAGAATTTACAAAATATGAATTCCTAAGAAAAAAAATACTGTATACGTTGATATGTATACAGTATTTTTTATGATACAGGGTGTTTAGAATATATAAAATCATGAACGTCATCACGTTTAATATGAAGACATAAAGATATTTCATCAAATAATAAATTTTCACCTCGATCAAAGAAGAACTTATCACGTTCGGAAATGTTTTTCTTATTTATTTCTTTCTGTTTTTTCATTTCGTATATCGTTTTGGACATTGTGGCCCATTGTCTGATATCTCCACTATTTAACATCTTTTCAAAACGATCTTCACGAACATGTCGATCATCACTCCAGACCGTTTCTAATGTGGGCATATCTTCGATCAACTGCAGAATGTCTTCTTTACTCATCATCAATCGAAGGTTTGGATTTGTGACAGGGGTTGTAATACTTGTTTCTACATCGTTATTGATACTGTGCAATACATACCAGCTTTCTACTTCTCTTTTTCGATTGCGTTTGTTTATAATCTCTTTAACTTGGAAAATGCCTTTGTTTGTATAAGATATTTCATCGCCAATTTGAAACATACATCCACCTCCTGCTTTATTTTTTAAATGAAGCCCTGTCTTCATTGTAACATTTTTATATGTTTTTTGTAAGAGGAAGTTTTTTTGATTGGATATATGCGCATCGTATTTACTAACGTGCAAGCTTTAATAATGAAATCGTCAAGGTACCTTCCGTACTATTCACATTACTGTTATAAGTGAGCGTGAAATTTGATGGTTGTGAAACAAAAGCAATTAATGAAGCAGAGCCGATTGCAGTTTGTGCGTTGTCTGTTGTCTTAAAATAAAACCCAGTTTCAATATGGGATTGACCGTTATAAGAAGGTGTGATCTGCATAAATCCCGGGGTCGCAAGAATCGCAGATACATGATAATTGATTAGATAATATCCAGGCTGTAATATAAGTGTTGTATCGGAAGTCTGTGTTATATTGTCTGTGATATCAGTTACTAATGGTCGCATGGGAATCAAAGCACCATTAGTGTATAAATCCTGAATATCAAAATATGAAGCAAAGCTTTGTTGGGGAAGGGTACCTGTAGCACCCGTTACACCTGTATTTCCAGTAGGCCCTGTATTTCCAGTAGCACCTGTATTTCCTGTTGGCCCTGTATTTCCCATTGGACCAGTAGGTCCGGTATTTCCATCTCTTCCAGTAGCTCCAGTGACTCCGGTTGCACCAGTGATTCCATCTCTTCCGGTAGCACCTGTAGCACCAGTATTACCTGTCGCACCTCGTTGCCCATCAGCACCAGTTGCGCCTGTATTTCCAGTAGGACCAGTATTGCCCATTGGACCAGTTGGCCCGGTTGGACCTGTGATACAACATGGGGTACAGCACCAGCAATCACGATAACATGTTGTCATTCTATCATCTCCATTGTAAGATATGAAAGAAAAACAACCAGCGTATAGTGTGAAAAACTATATTTGTTCAAAGGCCTGATGCAGATCCTCTATGATATCGTCAATGTGTTCTGTACCAATGGATAAACGAATGGTTGTTGGCGTTATTCCTGCTTTCTTTAAGTCTTCTTTACTCATCTGAGAATGCGTGGTAGAGGCAGGATGAATCACAAGCGATTTCACATCTGCGACATTGGCTAACAGGGAAAACAGCTTCAATGATTCACTGAATTTTTTTGCCTGTTCCTCAGTACCGTTAATTTCAAAAGTAAAAATAGATGCACCACCCTGTGGATAATACCGCTCATATAATGCTTTTTGATATCCTGTAGATTGGGAAGGATGATGTATTTTTTTAACCATTGGATGTTGAGAAAGATAGTTTACCACCTTGCATGCATTTTCCACATGACGTTCCACTCTTAATGACAATGTTTCTAATCCCTGCAACAATAAAAAGGAATGAAAAGGTGATATACAAGCACCCTGATCACGCATTAAGGTTGTACGGATTTTCATAATATAAGCAATATCTCCACAAGCTTCATGAAAGATTACACCATGATAAGATGGATTTGGTTGTGTAATACCAGGAAATTTATCATTTTGACTCCAATCGAAGTGACCACCATCAATGATGACTCCACCCATGACTGTGCCATGACCACCAATAAATTTAGTGGCAGAATGTACAACAATGTCTGCGCCATGTTTTAATGGCTGAAAAAGATATGGAGTCGCAAAAGTGTTGTCCACAATTACGGGAATACCATGTGCATGTGCAATCTCACTTACGGCTTCTAAATCAATGATATCAGAATTTGGATTTCCAAGGGATTCCAAAAAGATTGCTTTTGTGTTTTCCTGAATTGCCTTTTCAAAGTTATCCGGCTGTTGTCCATCCACAAAAGTTGTGGTGATACCACCTTCGGTTAAGGTGTTGGCAAACAGGTTGAAGGTACCACCATATACCGTATTACTGGAAACGATATGATCACCTGCTTTTGCGATGTTTCTTATCGCAAGATCAATTGCCGCAGAACCAGAAGCCGTCGCCAAGGCTGCTTTTCCACCTTCTAACGCTGCCATTCTTTCCTCAAAGACACTGGAAGTTGGATTCATTAAACGAGTATAAATATTTCCCTCCTCCTTCAGATTAAATCTTGCGGCTGCCTGATGAGAATCTTTAAAAACATAAGAGGTTGTGGCGTAAATAGGTACCGCTCTGGCATCGGTATAAGGATCAGGATGTTCTTGTCCTGCGTGAATCTGTATAGTTTCAAATCGATAGGTATTTTTCATATATAAGCCCCTCACTTTCTATTTATCCTACTGTTTTAATAGGTTATTGGAATTATATTCCTATCAACCCACCAAGTCAATAGGTAATTAAAGAAAAATAAAGATTCCTATATATTTCATAGGAATCTCATAGCTTTTCACAAGGATAATCATCCATGGTATCTGACAATGCATCAATATCAGTTCGCTGATTTAACAGACTTTGTAGTGTAATACCATCAAAGTAGGAATTTATCATTTGATAAAGCTCTTCCCACATGGGAAGGGTTTCACAAGACTTTGCACGGGGACAGGTGTTTTCTTTACTTTCCAGACAGGATACAGGAGCAAGACTGCCTTCCACAAGTCTTAAAATCATCCCTGCTGTGTAATGATCTGGTGCCATTGTTAGACGATAACCGCCGCCTTTTCCACGTATTCCCTGTACATATCCCGCATCCACAAGTTTCTTGATAATGCTTTCTAAATACTTCTCAGATAAACATTGATTTTTAGATATTTGCTTCAAAGGAACATATACATCAGGGTCTTTCTTTGCCAGCTCCAGCATGATACGTAAAGCATAACGTCCTTTTGTAGAAATTTTCATAACATCACCTAATCTTCATTATACAGGAGAGAATCCTACTTGCAAAGACCATCTTCTTTGAATTCACTTAATGCCCCGCGTTTTCGATGCTTAGAATCATATAAAGCAATATCTGCCTGTTTTAACCATACATCTATCGTATCGTTTTGATTACACCAGGACAGTCCTGCAGAAATACTGATTGCTTTTTTTGTGCCATCAGGGAAGGTAATCAGTTTCATAGATAAATCATGATAGAATTGATGCATTATTTCTCGAATCATTGCCTGATTCTCAAAATGATAAAAGAAGATACAGAATTCATCTCCCGAACGACGTGCTGTTATACAGTGATCATTCTCTAATGCATTCAATGCCATAGCAATTTTCTGTAAATAAATATCGCCCCAATCATGTCCAAAGGTATCATTGATATTTTTGAAATGATCCAAATCCAGCATAATAAGTGCTTGTTGATGGTGCTTTTGATACGTAATACGTGAAATCATTTCTTTAAAATGATGCATATTATTTAATCCTGTTAGATTATCATGATCACGCTGATATTCGATATTTTTCTTTTCTTTGATTTCTTTTGTCACATCCGTAATAATCCCATAGAAGCTGTCATCATCACTGCTGAAATACAATCTGACCCAAAGATCTGGTGATTTATGTATACGATAAGCATCATCCAGTTGTTCATGGTTTGTGATTTCTTTCAGCTTTGATAAAAAGAGTGCCTTATCTTTAAAGTATGCTTCAGCTTCTTCATCACTCCACAGCATAATATGCTTCAAACGATCGTTCACAAGTACGATGTCGCCTTCTTTTCGCATTTCAAAAACACCGATAGGCATATCAATGATATCAATGATTTTAGATACTTTGACGGTGGTATTCAAAATACTTTGTACCATTTTATTGATATCACTGCTGATCTGTTGAAATTCTGGTGTAGTATCAACGCTGACTACGGTATCCAGTTCACCGTTACTGATACGGTGAAGGTTTGAGGATAATTCTTTAATTCCATTAGTAATATTCTTTTTTATCAATAAATTTAATACAAGGATGGTAATGATAGAAACAACGACCATACAAATAACAATGATCCCCATTTGAGAGTTTCTGTCCGCAAATACTTCATGTTGGGGCATCATCGCAAAAATTGCCATATCATCATAAGTGGTACTCATAACATAATGTTTTTCATTATTCCATGTATAGGTACCTCCATCATTGAATTGTTCATGTGCGTCATAAGTAAGCTTCCATGTAGAGGCTTCTTTTTCATCCATTCCAGTATAAGCAATTTTTTCATTATCTTTATTTACACAAACGATATTCAAATCATGTCCTAATTGTAGATTGTCAAGAACATAAGGGATTTCATTACGCTTTTGTGCTTCCAGCAATGTGGTAGGAGATATCCCAATCTGTATGATTCCTTCTTCATCCTGTCGTCTAACACCGATATATTGAAAGACTTTCTTTTCAGCGCCATTAGGTTGTATCTTTTGAATTAACTCATCTGTTTTATGATCTAATATCTGAAGAAATTCACTTGTTTGCTTGGTACTGCGAAAATCCATCCCGATATATTTTGGAATGCTTCCTGCTATCAGAATTCCGTTTTTATCTATAACATGTAATTCATCCACCTGAAGTAAGTCTTTGATTTTTTCTAATTCCGATAAACTGTTAATGACCTCAGGATTTTTTTGAACGATATAGGCAAAAGCATATGCACGGGTAAGATAATCTTTATGTAGATTATTTGTTAAAGTTTCCAATTCATTCTTGTTGCTGTCAAATTTTTCACATAACTGAGTTAAACGCTGTTTCATGGTATTTTCAGCTGTAACGATTTCGATACTTTCTAAAGACTGCCATGCGATGATCGAGATGATCACACTGGAAATCATAATTACAATACTGATATAACGTGTAAACAGTTTCTGCATGACAATCCCCCCTATCCTGTGACATATATATTATATTATATCGTAATTTGGATGAAATTTGTAAAATAATCCAGATATAAATGGTGGAAAAGTGAAATCTATTAGAATTTTTTGATTAATGTAGTTATTTCAATCAACTATATGTTACTATAGAGTTAGAAAAAGCCTAATACAGGGAGGGATTCAAATGAAAATAAACAAATATGTACGGACTTTGATATTTTGTATTGGTTGCTTTGTTATATATTGTGCGATGGATTATATAGTAAAAAGATGGCTTGTCATACCAAATTTTGAATACATGTATATCATAGAAGCTATTGTAACGGTACTTGTATGCAGCTTGTTGGAACATGTTTTTTATGACTTTGATCCTTCACATAATGGAGATGTTACCTTGAAATCAAAATAATATATGTAAGAAAACAGACTGAATATTCAGCCTGTTTTTATTCTATGCCTGCATCATCTAATCGCTTTACTGTTAAGGTGACACTTACACCTGTTCCCAGCGTTAATGTTAATGCTAATAAGGCAGAAACAGCCATCGTAATGACATCTCCTGCACTTAAGCTTTCAATAACACTGCCAGAGTAAATGGATTCTATACCAACAGCAAGTAAATGTGTTTCCTGTGTACTGGCAATGGCAGCACCATTTCTTCTTACAGCTAAAGTAACTGCTGCCCCTAAAGAAGCAGATGCATTAAACATATAGTTGATTTCATAAACTCCGGTTTCATTGATGGTTAAGGCATTCGCAGTTGATGTTGTTACATTGTTTGCTGGCATCGTCACAGGTAATGGAAGGGTTGTAGTAGAACCAACAATCAGACTTAAGGTCTGTGGTGTAGCATTGTATTTTCCACCATATGCCAATAAACCTCCACCTGCTCCTGCCGGCCCAGTAGCACCTGTCGCACCTGTTGCACCAGTGATTCCTGTAGCACCTGTGATGCCTGTAGGCCCGGTTGCCCCATCTAAACCAGACGCCCCAGTATTTCCGGTAGGGCCTGTCGCTCCCGTTAAACCAGTTGCGCCTGTTGGTCCTGTATCACCAGTTAATCCGGTAGATCCAGTATTACCTGTAGGCCCTGTGGCACCTGTTAAACCAGTGGCACCGGTTACCCCTGTACTACCTGTAAGTCCAGTAGGCCCCGTTGCCCCCGTATTTCCAGTAGGCCCGATTTCACCCGCAAGCCCTGTTGCACCTGTAGGCCCAATTAAGCCAGCTGGTCCTGTTGCCCCAGTATTGCCATCTGCTCCTGTACTACCTGTCGCACCTGTTGGTCCTGTGGCACCAGTTGCTCCCGTTACTCCAGTTGCCCCTGTTGCCCCTGTGATTCCTGGCAAACCATCTGCTCCGGTATTTCCTCTAGCCCCCGTTGGACCCGTTGCACCTTGGATACCAGTAGCCCCAGTATTACCTGTAGCCCCCGTTGGTCCAATGTTACCCTGAATTCCTTGAACACCCGTAGGCCCCGTTGCACCATTTGCGCCCGTTGCACCTGTTGCCCCAGTGATACCAGAAGCTCCAGTTGCCCCTGTTGCTCCCGTGATTCCTCTAGGTCCTGTTGGCCCCGTTGCTCCATCAGCCCCCGTAGGCCCAGTCGCCCCAGTGGCACCAGTGTTTCCTGTAGGCCCTGTCGCACCTACACCAGGACCCGTTGCGCCAGTGGCACCGGTTGCTCCTGTGGCACCTGTTGCTCCTCGAAATCCTCTTGGTCCTCGACAACAGCCGCAACAATCATCATTGCGTACTGCACATGGTTCACAACATTGCGAAGCATTTTCATCATAATATGGTTCGTTATCATAGTCGTTTTCATCATAATATGCATCATCAAAATTCATATTTTCACCTCATTTATTTCAGTCTATGATATGAATCAGATTTCCTAAGAGAGCAGGCAAACACCCAAAAAGAAAATAAAAAATAAATTTTCATTGTTACATTTCTCCTCATTTGAACGAAAACATATAGAATAAAAAAGTTTATAGTAAAATCTGCAAAAAACTTTTTTAAATTTATACACACCACTCAAAATAGTGGTAAAATTATTATAATAAGAAACAGTGATGTAAATGTGACATAGGGAGTTGTAAGCAAATCATAATCTAGAATTAAAGACCAGAACGGAGGCCTATATTATGGGTAAGCAGCAGTACAAGGATTTTCAAGAGGGTGTTTTTGTAATCAATGAAGATTACCATATCGTGTATATGGATGAGGGGATAAAATATAATTTTCCTCTTTGTAGAATGGGGGAACAATGCTTTAGCTCTTTACGTATGCAGCATACGCCTTGTCGGGATTGTCCAATTCATCTAAACCATCTCATTCGTACACAGACAACCAGTAATTTTATGTTGTACTATCCTGAATTAAAACGCTGGCTGATCTATAATATGATTCATGTACAATGGCCAAAAGAGGGGAACTGTGTTTTAATCTCATTAAAATCCGTATTAAATGCACAGCATATCGTAAATCTGAAAATGAATAAAGAAGCCAATTACGAGGAAGCTTTTGAATTAAATTTAAAGAAGCATACATATACGTCTTTATATTTAGAAGAAGATAATAAAATCGCTACAGAAGGAAATCTGGATAACTTTATTCAGACGATATGCTATAAATCTATACATCCACATGACCAGAAGGAGTTTATGGACTTTTTTTATCTTGCCACAATGAACCAGCGCTTAGAACATATGGGCTTTATCAATAAAGAATTCCGTGTTTTATACAATAAAGATGAATATCGCTGGATGTCTTTTTATATCACACCGGTGACAAAGCTGTTAGAACAGCAGATGTGCTTATTATTTGTAATTGATGCGGAAAGGCAATATGTCGTTGAACAAACAACTGCAGAAAATGCTTTATATCAGATGCTAGATCCACTAACAGGTCTTTATAATGCATCTACATTTCACAAAATGGTAAGAGAACGTTTAAAAGAAGAAAAAGATCAATCTTATGGTATCGTGAATATCGATATCGAACATTTTAAATTATTCAATGACTGGTATGGTACAGAAGAAGGCGATAAGCTGTTGATTTATATCGCAGAAAAAATTAAAAGTAAAACAGGAACCTGTCGTGGAATTGGGGCACGCTTTGGCGGCGATGATTTTATGATGTTACTGCCTGAAAAATATTGTAATGTGAAAGTGATAGAAAAAGAAATCTTTGCATGGATGCAGGGATATGCAAGTGATGTAAAATTCCTTCCTACAGGTGGCATCTATATCATCGAAGATCATGATATATCCGTCACATTAATGTGTGATCGAGCTACTTTGGCATTAAACAGTGTTAAAGGCAATTATGCAACACGTGTAGCTTTTTATAATGGGACGATGAAACAGAAACTGGAAAATGAACAGGAGATTTTGTTTGGGGTAAAACATGGCTTAGAAAATGAAGAATTTGAAGTCTATTATCAGCCACAATGTAACGCAAGAACCAATAAAATCATTGGTGCGGAAGCCTTAGTCAGATGGAATCATCCTCAAAAAGGAATGCTTGCGCCATTATCATTTATTCCAATATTAGAATCCAGCGGCTTTATATCCAAGCTGGACTATTATGTGTGGGAACATGTTTGTAAGCTGCTGCATGAGCGTATCAAGGCTAATCTGGAAGTAGTGCCAATATCTGTCAATGTTTCCCGTATGGATATTTATCAATATCATATTACGGAAGTATTTTTAGAATTAATAAAAAAATATGAATTGCCAGCCAATATTTTAGAAATAGAAATAACAGAAAGTGCATATACAGAGAATTATGATTCTCTGATTGAATCAGTGACAGAATTAAGAAAAGCAGGCTTCATTGTATTAATGGATGATTTTGGTAGTGGTTATTCTTCCTTGAATATGTTGAAGGATATGGAAGTAGATGTCTTAAAAATTGATATGAAATTTCTGGAGATGAATGAAATTAGTGAAATGAAAGGTTCTGGCATATTGGAATCTATCGTTCAAATGGGAAAATGGCTTGGTCTACGTTTAATTGCAGAGGGTGTGGAAACACAAAAACAAATTGAGAATCTATTAAGTTTGGATTGTGAATATGTACAAGGCTATTATTACTATAAACCTATGTCTACCAAAGATTTTATCAGCTTATTAAATCAAAAAGACAAAATAGATACACGTGGCATATTAGCAAAGAAACTGCCTACGATACAGCTGGATGATCTGTTTCATAAGGATATTACCAGCGAAGCGATGTTAAATAATTTACTGGGTGGTATTGCTTTATATGAACTGATTGATGGAGATAAGTTAGAAATTCGTATGGTCAATAATACGTATTATCATATTACCGGTTGTAATTCCGTCGATTTAAATGAACGAAAAGAAAATATCTTAAAACAGATTCATCCTGATGATGTGCCAATGGTGATGGAAATATTCCATAATGCGGAAAAATCACCAATGCTGGGCGCAAGCGGCGTATTCCGCCGTTACCGTTTAAATGGCGAACTCATGTGGATGCATATGCGCTTATTCTTCCTGCGTACCCAGGGCAACAGTAAGTTATTCTATGGCGCAATCTCTGATTACAGTGAAATGGTAAATCTGAAAAATGGAATGCTGCGTCTTTTAGATACGATTCCAGGCGATGTGCTTGAATTTAAAGTCAAAGACAACAAGATCGTTTCCCGTCATGTGGTATGTGCGGGCTTAGCAGCGCAACATGGCTATGATAAAGCAGAGTATCGAGAACTGATTGCGGTAGATGGCAGTCATACCCTGATTTATGAAGAGGATCGTAAACGGGTAATGGATATCATGACAAACCCTATGAAATGGGCGGAGCATGAAGGCATAGAATTTAGAGATGTCGCAAAAGATGGCAGTATTCTATGGCTGGAAATCAGTGTACACTATGCTGGCTCTGAAGAAGGTGTGGATATCTATGATACCCTGTGTACAGATGTGACGGCCATTAAGAAGCAAGAAAAAGAACTGTTGGATTCACAAAATGTACTTCAAAGTATTTTGGGTATTTCCAATGCAAAAGGCTCTAAAGTATCCTTAGCAATGAAAAATAAAGAATATGCAGCTTATCTGTTCGCAAATTCTATGAGTGGTGGTATTATCGCTGGTTATTGTGATGAAGGTTTTACCCTGTATTTCGCAAATGATGAAATCATCAGTTTACTGGGATTTGATTCCTATCAGGATTTTTATGATGGGATCAATGGTAAATTAATGAACACAATCTATATAGAAGATCGCAACCGGGTAAAAAGAGATATTGGGGATAACTTTTATGAAGGCTACGAATATACAGTAAACTATCGTATGGTACGTAAAAACAATTCCTTATTATGGGTCATTAATAGAGGAAGGGTGATTAAGGCTGAAAATGATCAGCTTGCGGTAATTTCTTATTGTATCGATATCAGTGAAAAAATGAATACACAGATGGAATTAAGAAAAGCCCAGGAAGATATCAACCTTTTAAATTCTCTGGTACCAGGAGGCTATCATCAATGTTACGATAAACCAGATTTTCCAATTAAACATGTATCTGATCGATTCCTTGATATGATTGGATACACCAAAGAAGAACTGGAGCTAAACTTTGATAATAAATACATCAATCTGATATATCCTGCCGATCGAGAGCTCATGCGTGAAACAGTACGTTACTCTCGTGGCAATCAAGGATTATTTACGGGAGAATACCGATTATATACAGCCAATGGAATTATCTGGGTACGTGATCAAACACGAATCATCATCGAAGATAACGAATGTTTCTTTGCAGGTATCATTGAAGATATCACAGACATTATCAATATGAAACAGAAACTGGAAACCATTGTCGCAAATACACCAGGAGATGTTTTCTGTATAGAGAATAACGAAATATATTTCTATAGTTTTAACCTTTCAAAAACCATGGGTTATTCCCATGAAGAATATAAACAGCAGATCATAGAAACCAAAGGTACCTGCTTTACAGATCCAAGAGATAAAAAGATGGTTCATGAAGCAATTTTCAACGCAAGAAAAACCAAACAGGATATTGATCTGATGTTTCGCAGTATCACGAAAAACAAAGAAACCCGCTATATTCATATGATTGCGATGAACAGAGGATTATATGAAGGAGATCTTTTGTATTATGGAATTATGATGGATGCGACAGCACTTATCAATAAGGAACAAGAATTAAATATCACCCAGCAGATGTATGAAAGCATTATCCATCAGGCAAATCTAAGTGTTTGGGAATATGAAGCGAAACGAGATATTCTGACAATCAATGAAGATGGATTAAAACAAATCTGTACGATGAATCCCAATAACGCAGTAAAGAATTATAATAACTATATTCTGAGTGATTTCTTAAAACGTGATTATAATCGATATTCTGGATGTAAAAGTCTGGAATTGTTGAAAAATAAAATCTTAAAACATAAATTCAACGAAGAAATTATAGAAGTCATGTTATTTAGCAATCTTCATCGCTGGGTAAAATTAACCTGTGAGCCTATCTTTGATGAAAATGGTGAATTGATCAAAGTAATAGGATATCTTCAAAATATCAGTAAACAAGTAGAAAAGGAAACACTGGCAAAAGAAGAAAAAAAATATGCACAGTTTGATTCTTTGACAGGTATTTATAATCGTCGTATGGGTGAATTAATGATGCGTAATGCACTTGTGTTATGCAGCAGTAAGCAGAAATATGCATTGATGATGATTGATCTTGATGATTTTAAACAAATCAACGACCAATATGGGCATTTACAGGGAGATCGTGTATTACGTGAAATCGCCTCCGTGATTATGACGCATATGGGTAATGGAGATATCTTCTGCCGTTATGGTGGAGATGAATTCTTAGTTCTGATGAAATATCAACAATTAGATGCCATTAAACAAAAAATCAATGCTATTCAAAACAGTCTTGCGAAATGCTGTACCCTTCAGGGAAATGAAAATGTTTATATATCCATTGGCGTTGCCACAGCACCAATGCATGGAATGAATCTGCAAGTCTTATATGAGAAAGCAGATAAAGCTTTATATCGTGCAAAATTAAATGGAAAGAATCAATATTATATTTACGCAGAATAGTATATTGTAAAATTTACATTGACTTATTGGTTTATGTATGGTCTAATAAATACGTACAAAAAATGGGGTGCCAATGATGGCTGAGATTGGATCAATAAAGATCCTGACCCACTGAACCTGATACGGGTAATGCCGGCGAAGGGATTTTATTGTGACGAAAGTGTAATCCACGATATAAATTTACTAAGCAAAAGCTGACACCGTAGCAGGCGTTCAGCTTTTTTTAGGAGGAAGAAAATGGAATACACAACACAAATGAACGCTGCTAGAAACAACGTGATCACAAAAGAAATGAAAGCTGTCGCAGCCTATGAACAGATGGATGTAGAAGAGGTACGCGATTATGTTGCGAAAGGACAAATTGTCATTCCGGCAAATAAAAACCATACCTGTTTAAAACCTTATGGAATTGGCAGAATGCTAAAAACAAAAATCAATGTCAATCTGGGCACAAGCAAAGACTGTTTAGATTTGGATATGGAAATGGAAAAAGTCAAAAGTGCCGTAAACATGGGCGCAGAAGCTATCATGGATTTAAGCTCTTTTGGGGATACACAAACATTTAGAAGAAAGCTGACAAAAGAATGTCCAGCAATATTAGGAACTGTGCCAATTTATGATGCAGTCGTTTACTACAATAAGGCATTAAAAGATATCACAACACAGGAATGGCTGGATGTATTTCGTATGCACGCAGAAGATGGTGTAGATTTTATGACCATCCATTGTGGAATAAACAAACGTACAGCACAACGCTTTAAAGACAATAAACGTATCACAAACATTGTATCCAGAGGCGGCTCTATCATTTTCGCATGGATGGAAATAACAGGGAATGAAAATCCATTCTATGAACGATTTGATGAAGTGCTGGATATCTGCCAGAAATATGATGTTACTTTAAGTTTAGGCGATGCATGTCGCCCTGGCTGTATTGAAGATGGTTCTGATATTTCTCAGATCGAAGAACTTGTGACATTAGGGGAACTAACAAAACGGGCATGGGAAAAAGATGTTCAGGTCATGATTGAAGGACCAGGTCATATGCCTTTAAATCAGATTCAGGCAAATATGGAAATTCAGAATACCATTTGTAAAGGCGCACCATTCTACGTATTAGGACCTATTGTTACAGATGTTGCACCAGGTTATGATCATATCACGGCAGCGATTGGTGGTGCCATTGCGGCTACTTATGGCGCAAGTTTCCTATGTTATGTAACACCGGCTGAACACCTGCGTTTACCAGATGTGAATGATGTAAAAGAAGGTATTATCGCAAGTAAAATCGCAGCACATGCGGCAGATGTTGCCAAAGGTGTTAAAGGTGCGATTGACTGGGATCACAAAATGGCAATGGCAAGAAGAAATCTGGATTGGGAAACCATGTTTGAAACAGCGATTGATCCTGAAAAAGCAAGACGATATCGTAAAGACAGCACACCAGAAAGAGAAGATACATGTACAATGTGTGGAAAAATGTGTGCAATTCGTAATATGAATAAGATACTAAATGGGGAAAACGTGGATATCATGGAAGAAGAATAATGAGAAAACATCGTCGATTTCGGCGATGTTTTTCTATAGAATGTTATAGGGAAGTGAATTAAAATATTTGAATTAATCATTTTTTTTATGATTAAACGTGTTATACTATTGAATATAATGTAAGTCGTCGATAAGTCGTCGATAAGTCGTCGATAAGTCGTCGATAAGTCGTCGATGAAAAAATATGGTTATCGGTCAAAAAGCCTTTAAAATAGCGTATTTTGATAAAAATTAGTCGTTGATAAGTCGTTGATAAGTCGTCGATAAGTCGTCGATAAGTCGTCGATAAGTCGTCGATAAATCGTTTAAAGAAATTAAAAACGGATGGGAGGAAATTATGTCAATACCAATTACAATTGATTCTTTAATGGAGAGAAATATTGTTGAATGGGCCAGGATTGAATTTAAGGAAGGCTGGAATCCAGACACAACCTTAAAAACTATAAGTGCATTTGCTAATGATATAGATAATTGGGGTGGAGGCTATATTATTATAGGAATTGAAGAAAAAAATGGTGTAATTAAAAGACCAATTAAAGGATTGAATCCAGATTCTATTGATTCAATTCAAAAAAGTATTTTACAATTTTGTAAATATATAAGACCTGTTTATATTCCTGTCACGCAACCAGTCTATTATGAAAATGCTTTGCTTTTACTTATTTGGGTACCTGGTGGTTATGAAAGACCATACCAATGTCCCAAAGTTCCTACATCAAAAAACAGTGAAAAATTATATTATATTAGAAAATTATCTAGTACAATTGTTGCTTCTAATGCTGATGTAAAAGAATTAATATCATTATCCCATAACGTTCCCTTTGATGATCGTATGAATATGAATGCTGAGATAAGCGATTTAAAACGTGAAATTATTAAAGACTATTTAAGAGAAGTAGAAAGTTCTTTAATAGAAACGGTTGATACTATGGAATTAGAGAAGTTAGCAAATGATTTGAGAATTGCAAACGGGCCTAAAGAGTATTATAGACCCTTAAATGTTGGCTTGTTATTTTTTAATGATGCACCAGAGAGATTTTTTCCCTATACACAAATCGAGGTAGTAAACATACCTGATCCAACAGGACAAGGTATGGAGGAAAGGATTTTTAAAGGACCAATACATCAACAATTAAAAAGTGCTTTGGCATACATAAAAAATAATGTTATTGCTGAAAAGGTATTTAAGGTTGAAGATAAAGCTGAAGCAGAACGATATACCAATTATAGCTACTCAGCGATTGAAGAATTTCTTTCAAATGCAGTATATCATAAATCATATCAAATAAATGAACCGGTTACTGTGAGGATTGAAAAAGAATCGATTGAAATAACAAATGCTCCTGGTCCCGATAGGTCAATTAGTGATAAAGACATAAAAACATTTCATATGCGAACACGTAGATATCGAAATAGGCGAATAGGAGATTTTTTAAAGGAATTGCATTTGATTGAGGGAAGAAATACTGGTATTCCTACAGCATTAAAGGCGATAAAAGCGAATAAATCGCCATTGCCGATTTTCCTAACCGATAAAGAACGATCATTTTTTTCCGTGATTTTACCAATACATGAAACTTTTAAAGAAAGAAAATCGGATGCTTTAGATAATGGTGTGCAAATTGCAAAAACGAAAAGAACCAGAGAAGAATTAGAAAAAGCAATATTAAAAGAATTAGGTACGGATATCATGTCTTTAAAAGAACTTTATAAGAGTTTAGGATATACAGGAAATCCATCAAAAACATTTAAAGAATGTATTAATGATTTAATTACGAAAAAAAAGATATCAAAAACTACTATTTCAAGAACAATATTTTTAGAACGAAAAAAGCAATGAATTATCGCCATTGCTTTTTTTTGTTGAAAAAAATGTAAAACTGTTGGAGTGCCAACAGTTTCTGTAAAAGCTTACAAAGAAATGATAAAACGTTTTGTCAAAAGTATTGACAACGCTTTCATCACGTGTTAGGATAATTGTGCAAGATAGATAAAACGTTTTATCAAACTGAGGTGAGAACATGAATTTAGAAATAAGAGATAACGCTTTAACACCAGATATCTATATCAGCTTAAGAAAAAAAGTAGACTTTAAAGAATATGCGTATGATGATGTTGTTGTAGCACTTCATAACTCTATCTATACAGTTGTCATTTATGATGATGACAAACCAATCGCAATTTCAAGAATTGTTGGGGATGATCGTATCGTTTTCTTCATTAAAGATGTGGTTGTTGATCCAGACTATCAGAAGATGAAGATTGGAAAGCTTTTAATGAAAAGCATGTTTCAATACATCGCAAAGAAGGCATGTCAGGGGGCATACATTGGTCTGATGTCTACGCCATGCTGTGTGGAATTTTATGAAAAATATGGATTTGTGAAAAGACCAAGTGAAGGCTTAGGACCAGGCATGTTAAAATATTTTGATAAGAATGAGGTGATCGCATGAAAAAGGTAATCGTACTTGGAAGTTTAAATATGGATTTAAGTATCAACAGTGATTATATGCCAAAGAAAGGGGAAACCATCAACGGATATGATTTCTTGATCAATCCAGGTGGAAAAGGTGGCAACCAGGCAGTCGCAGCCGCAAAACTTGGCGCCGATACAAGAATGATTGCAAATGTTGGAAATGATATCTTTGGTCAGGAGATTTTAAATAAATTAAAGGAATATGGTGTGTGTACAGACGATATCAGTATTTCTAAATTTGATTCTACAGGGGTTGCGGTGATTATCTGTTGTGATCATGATAATCGTATCATCTTAGGAAATGGTGCGAATCATACTTTAACCTTTTCTATGGTAAAGGAACGTTTAGATGCAATCGCAGAAGAAGGAGATATCTTCTTAACACAGTTGGAAAATGATTTTCAGGTAGTAGATGCTTCTATTCGCTATGCGAAGAAAAAAGGTTTATATACGATTTTAAATCCAGCACCGGCAAGAGTATTGGAAGAGGATTTATATAACTACTTAGATCTGATCGTGGTAAATCAAAGTGAATGTCAGTTATTAACTGGTATCTATCCTAATGATGATGAGTCCTGCATCAAAGGTTTACAAGCATTTGAAAACAGAGGCGCTAAAGCAATTATCACATTAGGTGCTCATGGAAGTATCACCCAAATGGAAGATACGCCAGTATTTGTGGATAGCCGTAAAGTTGAAACAGTGGATACCACAGGCGCAGGCGATTCTTATATCGGTGCTTTGTGTGCATGTCTTGCGAAGGATATGCCAGTAAAAGAAGCACTGGAATTTTCGACAAAGGTAGCTGCCATCACAGTCACAAGACGTGGCGCGCAGGTATCCATTCCGTATACAGAAGAAGTTGAGTCATATTTCAAGGAGGAGAAAAAACATGAATAAAAGACCGATAATTATTGACACAGATCCAGGTATTGATGATGCATTAGCAATCGCAATTGCATTATTCTCTGATGAACTGGATGTGAAACTGATCACGACCGTGGCAGGTAATGTAGGCCTGGATAAAGTAACCTATAATGCATTACGTTTATTGAAATATTTTGAAAGAGAAGATATCCCTGTCGCAATGGGTGCGGATAGTCCATTGATTCGTCCTTATGAGGATGCCAGCAACGTACATGGAAAGAGCGGTATGGAAGGCTTTGATTTTGAAGAGCCAACGATAAGCGCTATCAAAGAAAATGCAGTAGATGCAATGCGTAAAGTCATTATGGAAAGTGCTGAACCAGTGACACTAGTACCAATTGCACCACTTACCAATATTGCATTATTGTTGAAAACATATCCAGAAGTAAAGAAAAACATTCGTGAAATCGTTATGATGGGTGGAAGTGCCAGCAGAGGAAATAAAGGGGTTATGTCTGAATTTAATGTAGCACTGGATCCTGAAGCTGCACATATGGTTTTCCACAGTGGAGTAAAACTTACCATGGTAGGTTTGGATGTTGGATTAAAGGCATTGGTATTGCCACAGGATAGTGAACGTATTAAAGATATGAATAAGACAGGTGCAATGGCATATTGTCTGTTTAAGAAATATCGTGGGGGAAGTTTCAATACGGGATTAAAAATGTATGACAGCAGTGCGATTGCTTATCTGTTGGCACCAGAAATGTTTACCGCTGAAGAAACATATCTGGATGTTGAGCTTGCGGGCAGTATGACAGCTGGATGTACAGTAGTAGATTTGAAAGGGTACTTACACCAAGATGCGAATGCGACCGTATGTCTGGATATTGATCAGGATGCATTCCGTCAATGGTTTGTGGACTCTATACAGAAGTGTATTTAATCAAAAGAGGAGGAAATTAAAATGTTAGAAGTTATTATTTCATTAGTCGTTGTACTTGCGGTTGTATATTTGATTACCAAAAAGTACAATGCAACCATCGCTTTGGCGTTAGGTGGTATCGCACTGTTATTTGCAGCTGCAGCACTTGGTCATCCAATCTTATCACCAGAGGAAACAACTGGTATTATCTGGTTAGATCCATTCAAAAAAATAGAATTATCATTCTTAAGTAATTTAGGCAACATTGGTTTAACCATCATGGTATTATTCGGTTATTCCAGCTATATGAATTTGATTGGCGCTAATGAAGTGACTGTCAATATTATGACAAAACCACTTGGCAGAATCAAAAGTAAATATATCCTGATTCCTATTATCTTCTTATTAGGTAACTTGTTATCTTTAGTTGTACCTAGTGCAAGCTCTCTAGCTGTATTGTTGATGGCTACCTTATTCCCAATTCTTACAAGAATTGATGTATCACCACTTGCGGCTGGTGCTGTTATCGCAACGACTGCGACAATTATGCCAACACCACTTGGTGCTGATAACGTTATTGCTGCCAATACATTTGGTATGAATATCATGGATTATGTTATTGCTCATGCGAAGATTTCTATTCCTGCATTGTTGTTAATGGCAGTTGCACACTATTTCTGGCAGAAATATCTGGATAAAAAAGATGGCACAAATGCTGAAATTGATAAGAGTAAGATCGCAGAACTGAATACAAATCTGCCACCTGCTTATTACGCTATTCTTCCAATCTTACCATTGATTCTGGTACTGGTATTCAATTTAGCATTAAAAGGCTTAAACTTGAACATTGGACTTGTAACGATTACCTTTATTTCTTTGATTGCATCTATTATTGTAGAATTAATTCGTAAACATGAATTTACACAGATCACACACGATATCCAGGAATTCTTCAAGGGTATGGGAAATGGTCTTGCTATGGTTGTATCCTTATTGGTTGCTGCTAACCTGTTAATTGAAGGTTTAAAAGTATTAGGTGTTGTAGATATGTTAACAAATTCAGTTACTGGTATTGAAGGTGCTGGTACCCTGATGATGCTTGCATTCTCTGGTGTTACATTCTTGATTGGTTTGATTTCTGGTGGTGGTTTAAGCGTATTCTATGCTACCGTAGATATGCTTCCTGGTATTGCACATGCGGCATCAGTAACCGGACCTATGATTGCACTTCCTATGCAGATGATTGCCAACCTGGTACGTTCTATTTCTCCAGTAGCGGCGTGTATCATGATTGTATGTTCTACAATGGGCGTTACACCAATGCAGCTGATTAAACGAACAAGTGTTCCAGTATTAGTTGGATGCGTTGCCTGTATGGTACTTGCTGTCGTATTATTATAATGAAAAGAAACAGAAAAGAATCTGGAGGCTCAGATTCTTTCTGTTATAAAATTTGAGGTGAATGTATGAATACAGTTGTTATGCTGATCACAACCGTTTTGGTGTTTGGTATTGTGATCTATATGCTGATTAAAAAAATGGATATTAAGACAACGCTGTTTGCAATGGGAATTGTTTTAATGTATGTTGCGATATTTATGGGGAATGATATTGCAATCAAAGACTTTACATCTACCGGAGTCAAATGGTTAGATCCTCTGGCTGCCGTAATTTCACAATTCAAAACAACCATATCGGGTGCAGGATTGATTATTCTGGTATTAGGTGGTTATTCTTCCTACATGTCTAGCATTGGAGCCAACGATGTTACGGTTCATGTATTAACCAAACCGGTTATGAAGATTAAATCCGTTTATATTCTGGTACCGTTCGTCTTTGTATTGGTCAATGTATTATCCCTTGTTATACCAAGTGCTTCTAATCTTGCGATTATCCTTCTTGCGACTTTATATCCGGTATTAAGAAGTGCTGGTATGTCCTCTATGACAGCTGCCGCAATTATCGCAACTGCCGCAACTGTTATGCCAACACCACTAGGCGGAGATAATGTTGCCATTGCCAATGAATTAGCAAATTATCCACAATATGCTGGATTAACTGTTACGGATTATGTCATTCAATACCATGCGATTATTTCTGTGCCTACCCTGCTGGTAATGGCAATCGCTCATTTCTTCTGGCAAAAGCATATGGATAAACATATGCCAAAAGAAGAAGGGCTGCCTGTGGCAAATGCCGAAGTACAGGCGATTGAAGGCAGTAAACTGTTTAAAATCGTATATGCCATTTTACCAGTATTTCCGATTTTATTGTTGATTGCGATCTATATCATGCAGACAATGCTGCACATGCAAATCAATATCAGTGTAGAAGTTGCTTCTATCTTCTCACTCATCATCGCTATTTTCTGTGAATTGATTCGTAAAAAAGGAACATCCAGCGTACTAGCACAAACAGAAGAATTCTTTAAAGGAATGGGGAATTCTATGTCTATTGTGGCATTATTAGTCAGTGCATCTGTATTTGTATTAGGTTTAAATTCTATTGGATTGATTTCAACCCTTCAAAATATGATGACAAGCATCAAAGGTAATGGTCTAGGATTTATTCTGCCACTCATCTTAGTAGGATTATCCTTATTAATCGTATTCTTAAGTGGAAGTGGGACAGCGCTGTTTTATGCTATGGTACCATTGATGATGCCACTTGCAATTGCAGCAGGAATTAATGCGACCGCAATATCTGTACCGATGGCATTAGCTGGCAACCTGATGAGAGCTGTATCGCCAGTAGCTGCTGTAACAGTCATCGTCGCAGGTTTTATCAAAGTAAATCCATTGGACCTAGTCAAAAGAACGAGTGTCCCAATGTTATCCGGAATCATCTTTATGTTTATCTTTTCTATGATGATTCTGTTGTAAAGGAGAACAAACGTATATGAATAAAGAAATGTTAGAAAAAAGAGCCAATCATATTCGTCAAAATATTGTTCGTATGGTATATGAAGCCAAATCAGGACATCCTGGCGGTTCTTTATCAGCGACAGATATCTTAACATATCTATATTTTGAAGAAATGGATATCAATGAAAAAAATGTAAGTGGAATAAAGCGTGATCGTTTTGTGTTATCCAAAGGGCATGCCAGTCCTTTGTTATATGCTGTATTATCAGAAAAAGGATTGCTGCCGGAAGAAGAATTATCAGGTTTTCGTAAAATCCATTCCCGTCTACAAGGACATCCAAATATGAATTATATAGATGGTGTGGATATGTCCACAGGATCTTTAGGACAGGGGATTTCCGCAGCTGCTGGTATGGCACTTGCAGGAAAGATAGATGAAACACCCTATCGTATATATACACTATTAGGTGATGGAGAATGTGAAGAAGGAGAAGTTTGGGAAGCTGCCATGTTTGCGGCACATTATCATTTAGATAATCTGTGTGCAATAGTAGATTTCAATGGTCTTCAAATTGATGGAGATGTACGTGATGTCATTGATCCTACACCGATCGATCAAAAATTTGAAGCATTTGGCTGGTATGTGGAGCATGTCAATGGACATGATTTTGAAGAATTATCAAAAGCTTTCACAAAAGCCAGAGAAAACAAAGGCAAACCAACAATGATACTTGCCCATACCATCAAAGGAAAAGGGGTTTCCTTTATGGAAAACAACTATGCATGGCATGGCAGTGTACCAAATGATGAACAATACATACAGGCAATGAATGAATTAAAGGAGGAAAGCGTATGAGTAAGATGGCCACAAGAGAAGCCTATGGGAAGGCTTTAGCACAGTTAGTAGAGAAACGAAAAGATGTCATCGTATTAGACGCAGACCTCAGTAAATCCACAAAAACAGCAGATGCCAAAAAAGCAGCACCAAACCAACATTATAATATTGGTATTGCAGAAGGCAATATGATGGGTGTAGCCGCAGGACTAGCCTCAAGTGGAAAAGTTGTATATGCATCAAGTTTTGCGATGTTTGCGGCAGGAAGGGCTTATGAACAGATACGAAACAGTATTGCATATCCAAAACGCAATGTAAAAATATGTGCGACACATGCAGGAATCAGTGTAGGCGAAGATGGTGCATCTCATCAATGTATTGAAGATATCGCATTAATGCGTGTCATACCAGGAATGAAAGTATTTCAGCCATGTGATGAAGCAAGTACCAAAGCTATTATCGCAGCGATTGCGGATATTGATGGACCATGTTATGTAAGACTGGGACGTTGTGCAGTAGAATCGATATATCAGGATTACACCTTTACACTTGGCAAAGGACATGTTCTTCGCAAGGGAAAACATATCGCATTGATTGCAAGTGGACTGATGGTGCATGAAGCATTAAAAGCAGCGGATATGCTGGAGGAAGAAGTTACAGTGATTGATATCGATTGTATCAAACCAATCGATCAGGAGCTGATTGTGGAAACTGCAAAAAATCATGATGTGATATATACCATAGAAGAACATAATGTCATGGCAGGTCTTGGTAGTGCTGTGGCGGAAGTATTGGCACCACTTGGATTATCCTGTAGACAAATCATGATTGGTATGCAGGATCAATTTGGGGAAAGTGGGACACCACAAGAATTATTAAAAGCTTATGGATTAGATGCAGAAAGTATTGTGGAAAAAATCAAACAAACAAAATAACAGTCGAAGGACTGTTTTTTGTACTTACTTTTAGAAATTGAAAAATTCATTGTAAGAAATAATTCATTCATGTTACAATATGCTATATAAAGAAATCAATAAAGGGGATGTAACGTATGAAAATCACAATCAAAGATATTGCCAAAGAGGCAAATGTCAGTGTTACCACGGTATCCCTTGTCTTAAACCATAAACCATGTCGTGTAGCACAGGAAACAAGAGATAATATCATGGCGATAGCGAAAAAACATCATTATCGTGTTAATCAGTCCGCTAGAAGTCTGGTCACTAAAGAATCCAAGCTGCTAGGTCTAATTATTCCTGATATTGAAAACATATTCTTTTCTTCCTTATCAAAAAACATTGAAGAATACTGCCGTAAAAAAGGTTATGCCTTAATGATCATGAATACTAATGATAAAGCTTCTGATGATCTAATGTTGTTAGACTTACTCGTATCACGTGGTGTAGATGGCTTATTTATCACCGTCAGTAATGAATCCTTTGAAGATGCGAAACAGATGCAGGAGGCATTAAAAAATCTAACGATACCTTATGTGATGATAGATCGTTTCTATCCAGAAATAAATAGTAATCGGGTATATTTCGATAATGAAAAAGGTGTTTTCCTTGCCATACAGCACTTTGTAGAACGTGGGCATACCAAAATTGCCTGTATTGGTGGTCCGGAAAGCAGTAAAAACGGCTCTTCTAGAACTATCGGTTATAAAAAAGCTATGCAGTACTTCCATTTGCCAATCAAACCAAAATATATAGAAATCGGAGATTATCGTTACCATAGTGGCTATGAAGCAGGACAGAAGCTGATTCAGACAGATGCAGAAGCAATCTTTGTCAGTAATGACATGATGACCTTAGGCTTGATCAAATGCCTGAGTGAACATCAATTGCGTATTCCAGAAGATTATTCCATTATCAGTTACGATAACTTGTTATACCCTTATATGCAGGGTTCAGAAATCACTTCTGTTGATCAGAATGTAAAAAAACTTGCGATTGAATCTTGTAAGGTCTTGTTATCCCACATAGAAAATGAAGATTTACCATGTGAAGATGTTCGTTTAGAGCCACACTTGATTATCAAAGACAGTGTACAATTTAAAAAGTAAAAAAAGTATATGAGAACAACCCATATACTTTTTTCATTAATTTATTTATATTTTTCAATCACACAGGTATGTTTCTTTATTTCCTTATCATAGTTGATACCTACCAACAACAAATTATCTAAATACTTTTCTAAGCCAAAGAAATATTTTTTTCTTTAATCTGTTTAATCGCAGTATCAGCATCTTTATCATATTTAAGTTCAATAATCATCGCTGGCTTATCATATCGTGGAATAAACACGACATCCGCAAAACCTTTTCCACTTGGAAATTCTCTTACCATTGTATAATCATTTCTTGCCATGATATATGCTAGATAAATCGTATAAACATATTCTTTTATAACAACGCATAGGAAAATATATAACTCTATCATATATGGATATTTAATTATCAAAGAGAAAATGGTCACATCCATGGAAATTCAAATTGTAACCGTGTGACTATTTTGTTACTTCACTTCTATATACTTTGAGTAGGATGAAATTAGAATCTTTATGATGAGAGGAATGATCGTATGAAAAAAATAGTGATGGTATTAACAGCAGCTGTTTTACTTGGCTTCTTAGTATATCAAGGATCAATGGCATTCTTTCATGCGGAAACACAGGTTGGTGCTAAAATCAGTGCTGGAAGCCTGGGTATAGACTTGATTGAAAGCACTAATGAAACAAATGCTGAAAAAACAGAAAATGGATATAAATTTATGTCAGTTCTGCCAGGCGCAGAAATCAAAAGCAGCGTACATGTGGAAAATGTAAAAGAACATACTTTATATGTTCGTGTGACAGCAACCAAATATTGGGAAGATGGAAATGGAAATAAACTGCCAGATGCTGATGCATCTTTGATTAAGCTGGTTACCAAAGATCCTGCAAACTGGATCATTATGGATGATGCAGCAAATTCTAATTCAGAAAACGTTTATTTCTATTATAGAAAACCAATGAAATCTGATGAAGTATCTACGAATCTGATGGATGCAATTCAGATCAGTCCTGAATTAAAGGATACAAACTATTCTACATATCAAGTACATTTATCTTTTGATGCCGAAGCTGTACAGAGTATTTCAGGGAAAGATGCTGTATTGTCAGAATGGGGCGCAGAAATTGAATTTGATGAAAATGGAAACATCATCTCTGTTGAAGATTAGCGTATAAAGAAGGAGGAAACCTTTATGAAAATAAAAAAAATATTCCTATGTTCCGCTTTGTTAGCAATGATGATGGGGAGTGCATCCATTCATGCCGCTGATGGCGATATGGGATTGACATTTGAAGGTGACAGTGAAAAATTTATAACATATGAACAAAGCAGTGCTTATGAAAATATGGCACCTGGTGAAGAAAGAATTCAACAAATTACATTATCTAATGATGATTATCGTGAATTAAAGTTCTATGTTAGAAGTGAATATACCAATCCATTAGGTGAAGGTGTCGCAAATAACCAGATTGCCTATGATATTGAATTCTCTAATAATGGAGAAACATTCTATACTGGGAAAATTGGTGGTATGACACAAAGCAATATGGATTCATTAGATCAGAATTATTTATTAAAAACATTAAAAAAAGGTGAATCTACAACTGTATTGATGAAAATCAAAGTAGATGGAGATTCCATGGATAACACATACCAGAATACAGAAGGATACTTAAATCTGATATTCTCAGTAGAACATGAAGATAACACACCAGTGGAAAAAGTTGTGACAGTCATTAAAAAAGTCCCAGTGATCAATAAGATTCCTGGCGTACAGACTGGTGATACGACGGTTATTGGAACAATTCTTGGAATGTTTGTGGCAAGTTTAGCATTGATTATCGTGATTATTGTAATGAGGGTTAGAAACAGAAAGGGTGAAAGAAATGAAAAAGCGTAATAGATTTTTAACAGCTTTATCAGGCATTGTGATGGCATGCTTATTCCTTTTACCTATTTCCACTACAGATATTAAAGCAGCAGAATATGAAATCGTATTTAAGGCTGGTGCACACGGCAGTGTAGATGGTCAAAAAGAAGTATCTTATCATTTAAGTACAAATGATGTATTCCCTAATGAACCTACAGTATCAGCAGAAGAAGGTTATGTCTTTAAAGGATGGAGCAAACAGCTTCCTTCTGTTGGTTCAAAGGTAACAGGTAAACAAGTATATGTCGCAAAATATGGCGTATTGATCGATGGTGTATCATACACTGTACGCTATGTTGATGAAAATAAAACGGATATCGCTACACCTAAAACAATGTTAGGGGAACGTGGTACACAGATTGTGGAACGTGCAAAAACAGTTCCAGGTTATACCTATCAGCAAGCGGAACAGACATTCACATTAAAAGATGGAATGGAAATTCAATTTGTTTATACATTAACAAATCCTAACGAAGTTATTCGTTATGAAACGATAACACAGGAAGAAGTAGTTAATCAGGTTGTTCCACAGGAAAATGGCAACCAGAACAATGTAACACCTACTCCTAATCCAAATCCTACTCCAGCACCTAATCCTGATGTTGTTATCCCTGATGATAATCAGCCAAATGGTGATGGTAATAACGATAAGGACACGGATAAAGATAAAGACCAGACAGATATCAATGATCAGGAAACACCAGAAGGCGATGGTAAAGGCAATGATTATGCAATGTTAGCTGGCGGTTTGGGTATCCTGGTTGTCGCAGGTATCGCAATTATCTTCATGTATTGGAATAAAAAAAGACAAAACAATGAAGCCAATTCATAAATAAATAACAGAACATAGCCATCCTGATGCAGTGTGGCTATGTTTTCTTTCCAACCTATGGTCACACGAAAAACTTTTTTGTTACCACTATGTGACTTGACATTGGTAAGATATAGACGATAAAAGGAAAGTAAAATATTTCAAACAAAGGAGGATTCCTATGAAAAAGAAATTTTGGAAAATAACAGCGTTCTTTATGGCAGTTGCGTTAACAGTGACTTGTTTTAATCTTGAAAGCTTATATGTTCATGCTGTAGGTATTGATGAAGCTGTGGCTGCTGTTTATATGGATGATCATGGTGTAAGCAATGAAGGAACATCAAATCCAACACTATATCCAAATGAACAACCATCATCATTAGAAGATGGACAAGTGTGGATTGGAAAGGATATTGTGGATAATGATAACCAATCTTTTACTATAACTTTAAAAGCAATTGGGAAAAAATTCAAAGATATTTCAAATAATAATGAAGAAAAAAATCCATTAAAATCCGATACGAGCTTAATTGTTAAAGAGCCTATTCAAGAACAATTTGATATTTTAGGTGATTTACCAGAAGGCTTGACATATGATGCGAATACAAAGACAGTCATTTGGTCTTTAACATCTGAACAGTTGACTTCTGATATGAATGGTAACCCTATTGATAATGAGATTACATTTACAGTAAAATGCAAAGCTACATCTGCAGGAACATACCGTTCAAGTGATACTGATGTATCTTTTACACCTGATGAAATGAATACTTATTATTATTCAGTAGAGAAAAAAGTAGAAACAGCTGAAAATATAGAGAAATCTGCACAACCATTACAAGTAGCAACTAATAACGCTTTGACGATAACGAATAAAGAAACAAATAAAGATTTGAATCTAGCTGAGAAAAAAGAAACGATTAATTCAACAAAGAAAAAAATATTTGGCGAAACAGCAGGAGTTACATTTCAATTGAAATCTTGTGGATGGTTAACATTATCTCCACAAGAAGATACATTTAAAATAAAAAAATCTTTAGATTCAAATGTTACATCTTCTGATAATACATGGTGGATCAAATTCTCAATGAGTGGAGATAGTTATATACAAAAACAAATTCCTTTGAATTTAACATTAATTATTGACACATCTGGTAGCATGGCTGGTCAGAGAATGAATGATTTAAAAACTGCACTTAATAATGAAAATGGATTAATCAACACAATATTAAAGGCAAATCCGCTGAATAAAATTTCTGTTGTTACATTTAATAGTGAATCTACAACTAAAATAAATTTTACAAATAATAAAGAAACATTAATTGGGTAGTAAATGGTTTAAGAGCTTCTGGAGGTACTGCAACATTTAAAGGAATTGATTTAGCAACAGGATTATATGATGATAGTAATTCAAATTTGAATGCAGATGGGAAAAATGTTGCAATATTATTAACTGATGGGTTACCTGGTGGTTATCAGGGATGGAAACAATCTGCATCATATGCAGATGGAAAAAAGGCAGATGAGTCTGCGACAAAATTAAAAGAGAAAGCTGATTTATATACAATATCTTATGCAATGGGATTAACTGATGATAAAGTAACTTTAGGGCAAAACAAAAGTGGTACAGTGTTTGGAAGCTTTGCTTATAATAATGGAACTAGTTATTCAATAATAGGTGAGAAAAATAACTATAAAGATAGTTATTTTGGAGCAAAAGCTTATTATACGAACCAGTATGACAGTTACCGAGGATATTATATTGATGGCGCAGATTTTGCAGATGCATTTTTAACAAAAGTAGCAACTAGCGCAGATTGTTATTTCAATTCATCAGATACAAATGAATTGCAAGAAATTTTAAAGAAGATTTCAGAGCAAATCAATCGTACAACTGTTGCTACAAACGTAACTGTAACAGATGTTGTAGAACATACGAAGTTTAAATATGTTGATGATCTTGAGGTACAGTATAAAAAGTCAAATGAATCAGAATGGAAAAATTTGCCACAAAAGACAAACGATTTTGCTGATTATTATGAGATAATTCAAGAAAAAGGCAATGAAATTGGAGGTACATTAGCATTTCATTTTGCAACCATTACTTCAGATGGTATGGATGTCCGTTTTAAAGTAAAAGCAAATGATGGTGTATATAGTGCTATGGGTAGTAGTGAGAATAATCCAGATTTACCTACAAATGATGCTGCTAGTGTGATCTATACAGATGTACAAAATCAAAATAAAAAATTGGAAAATGGTAGCTATCCGGATTTGAATACACCTTATGTTTATATTCCAAATCCTGTAAATGATGTAAATTTGAATAAAACTTCTACTGTAAAAGATTGGGAAAACAGAACCTATACAGTCAATTTAGATGCTAATGCTACTGGAGAAACAATTATTCCAGGTAAAAGTAGTGTTTATGATATTGTAATGGTTTTAGATGAATCCGGTAGTATGGCAGACAATATGTACCAATATCAAGAAATTGAAAAAGGTTCAATAATGAATAAAAATACTACTTACTATATAAGAACAGAAAAAGGTATATATAGAAGTCTTGGAAGAAATTCATATTTAAACTACTGGTATTATGAAAATGCTGATGGTAAAACGGTAAAAGTAGATAGTACCCAAAATACAATTTATCAAAGAATTAAGGATACTAATAAGAGCAAGAGAGATATGCTTGTTGAAGCATCAAAGACTTTTGTTGATCAAGTACAAAAAAATTCACCTGATAGTAGAATAGGAATAATTGGCTTCTCTAGTGATGCATCAATAAGAACCAATTTAAGTAAAGGAAACAAAGATTACAATTTATTGAGGGTAGGTAATACTGATTCATTTAATGCAATCAATAGTGCGTTAAATAATATTAGAAATAATGGTGCTACTGGTGCTGATTATGGATTTAATAAAGCGATAGAGTTGTTTAACGATAGTAATGCAGCAGAAGAAGTTGAAAATTCTAAAGATAGAAAGAAATTAGTTATATTCTTTACAGACGGTGAACCCAACCATTATTCTGGTTTTGATAATGATGTTGCTGCAACAGCTATTGAAAAAGCAAATGTTTTAAAAAATTCAAATACTTTAATATATTCTATCGGAACATTTGGAAGTTATAATTATGATGAAGATGGTGCAGAAAGAGTAGAAAAAATTGAAAACTACATGAGCAATATTGCTTCAACAGTTGATGGTAAAAATTTAACCTATACTGCGAATAATATGGATGAGTTAAATGAGATTTTTAAAGAAATTGGTGAACAGGTAATTTCTCATTCTTATACGGGAACAATTACAGACATTATTGATAAACGATTTGAACTAGCACCTGGTGAAAAGGAAAAACTGGAGGCTAGCGGTGCAACAGTAGTAACGAAAGATGGTATTACAACAATTACTTGGAAAAATAAAAAAATCAATAAAGATGGTTGGAAAGCAAGCTTTGATATTGTAGCAAAATCAGATTTTGTTGGTGGTAATGTAACTCCAACAAATGATCCTGATTCAGGAATTCACTTTGAATTTGGAGATATTCCATTCCCTAAGCCAACTGTAAATGTAAAAACATTATCTTTAAATTTAAAAGATGATGAAAAAACATATTTCTTAGGCGATATCATTAATGTTGATGAACTTTCTGAAGAATTGATTAAACTAAATAAATCAGAGTTATTGTTAAATGACGCACAAATTAATGAATTGATTAAAAATAAGAAACTAACTGATGTAGAATATAGTTATCCTGGAACAAATGATGTTGTCGGAACTTTAAATTATGAAATTAAAGTAGTGAAGCCTACAGACATGAGCTTAGAAAATCATAAAGCTGATAAAAAAGGTGAAAAAGTAGAGCAATATCAATTAGTGATGACATATCTTCCATATGACAAAGCAACAAGGGAAAATATGATGAATGAAAAGTTGCCTGGATATGTTAAGCCAACAGAAGGAAATGGTGATGCAGCAAGTCAATCAGCTAATGGTAATATGTATGTTAATGTAGTAGCTGGAGAAATTGATTTAACTAAGTTTATTGATAAACAGTATACTGACACTGAAATTGTTAATGCAAATCAATCATTTGTATTTGAAATTACAAAATATAGTGCAACTGATTCTAATAAAGTAGTTGATAAATTTTATCAGACGATATCCTTTAGTGCTAATGAAAATAAAACACAAAAAACTGTGAAAATAAAAAATTTAGAGAAAGGCTATTACACTATTAGAGAAGTTAGTAACTGGTCATGGAAATATGATAAAAATTCAGATGATAGTAACTATGAAGCGAATGGTAAAACAAATGAAAAAATCTTTATTGGTGATATGCAAAATGAAAGAATCTTTGGTGTAGAATCAGATACGAAGATAAATGGAAAAGATTATAGTTTTGTGGCTATTTCAAATTTCCACAATGTGAAAAATTCTAATAACATTGTAAGTGATGTAGCTAGTGCTATCAACAAGTTCAACAATTAAGATTAAACTTGATCATTAGAGAATGCAGATAGCTTGCATTCTCTAATACCTAAAATAAAAAGATGCTGATGTAAAGTCGGAGGTGAAGCATGATGAAATTTAATTTAAATAAAAAAACGTTGATGCTTGGAGGATTAGTGGTAGCATTAGCAGCAACAGCTGTAACATATGCTTTGCTTTCAACTAGTTCACAGCCAAACGTTAACACTTTTAGCGGTGCTTACGGGCAAGTAAATATCGCTGTAGTAGAAAACAGTGATGGAAAAAATCGTGAAGATGAAGTAAATAATAACAATACAGTTGTATTTGATAAAATTACAGATACTGATATTGAAAAAGAAGTAAAAATAAAAAATGTAGATTTAGAAAACTATAAAACAACAGATACTTATGTAAGAGTCAAACTTGTTCCACAAATTGTAAGTGATACAGACGAAACAATTGTTTATGGAGAATCTGTTAAATTAACTTATACAATGAATACAACAGCAGATAATAATGGTGGAATGTGGAAATATGATGATACAACAGATACGTTCTACTATACTAGGGCATTAGCACCTAATGAAGAATCTGCAGCATTACTTCAAAAAGTTAAATTAAAAGAAGGCGAAATTCCTGACGGTTATCATTTAGAATTAAATGTATTAACAGATGGTATTATTGCAAATCCAAAAGAGAATTTAAATGATGCTTGGGGATTAACTGAAGTAAATAACGATTATTTTGGAAATCTTGAAGCAGTAACTTCTTCCATGAGTAATAAATAAAAAGATTAGGATCTCTATCATGAGGTCCTGTTTTTCTTGAGTTGTATATAAAATGTAGTAAAATAGAGATAGAAAAAAATGAAGGAGAAAATTTATGATTAAAAAAGTATGGGATATTATAACAACGATTGTTGTCATTATTGTTGTTATATTAGCAGGCATCTTCTTTGTTCCAAAATTGTTTGGAATTACACCAATGGCGGTATTAAGTGGTAGTATGGAACCAACTTATCATGTTGGTGGATTAGTATTTATAAAAGATACGAATCCAGAGGATATCAAAGTCGGTGATTCAATCACATTTACAATGGGATCAGGAGATACTGTGGTTACACACAGAGTCATCAAAATCAATGAAAATGAGAAAACATTTGAAACAAAAGGTGATGCAAATGATAATGCTGATGGTGGTGCAGTAGCGTTTGGTAACGTAAAAGGAAAGGCTATGGATTTCACGATTCCATATCTAGGATTCTTGGCAGTCTACTTAAATTCAACTACAGGAATCATTATCATGGTGGCATTTATATTGATTATGTTCCTTATCTCTTTTATCATTGATACCTTGTCAAAAAAAGATGATAAATAAATAAGGGGCTCTAAATTAACATAGGGTTTTCTTATGAAGAAGGTAGGCTCTAAATTATTGTAGGGTTTCAAAAAGGCAGTAGAAATGTTAGAAAATGAACATTTCGCTGCCTTTTATAGTAGTCAAACAACAATTATCATTTTTTTATATTTTCCTCGTTTATGTCCTTTCATTTTTAATGATACATCATAGCCAGCCATATTAGGTTAGGTATTTTTATTCATACAATCAATGGTTTTTAAATCAAGCAAAACCAACTTATCCAATACCTGTTTTCTTAATGAGTTTAACGATAGAATTTCAAGATTCCTTGATTCAATTTGATAAACGCTTACCATTTACTACGATAAATGAATTAATAATTTTATCACGTCAATTATTCATATTTTGATTATCTCGATCATTTCAAGAATTTTAAAATCTTTTACTTCTTTCATGAAATCAAGAAAGTTATGCTCCTTATTATCAAAATCACTTACCATATTGAAACATAAGTATAGATCTTTAAATTTATACGCTGTTCTGAGTCTAGGCGATATGTTTAATAATAGATCAAGAAACTGTGGGTATTGGAAAAACTTTTTTGCTAAAAGTTATTTGACGATTACATTGTACAGCAAAAGGTTTTACTTTTATAAGAATGAACAAAAAGATTGACCCTACAATAATTTAGAGCCAACCTTTTACTAAACCCTATGAAAATTTAGAGGCATCGTTTATCCCTATGATAATTTAGATATCCATAAATAATAATAATAAATCAGAAAATAACGATTATATGATAGTCATTATTTTTTTTATGTTGGTGTGACGATTTGTTTTTTTTGTTACCAGTATGTGACTGCTGAGTTAGATAATATATGTGTAAAAGGAAAGATGAGAAGGGAGGCATATTATGAAACCAGTAAAAAAAGTATCATTGCTGGTAATCGCTTCTGCATGTATGTTAACAGTTTGTGTCACATTAGCCCTAATGTCTAAAGTAACAGAAACTGCAACAAATACATTTACCTCAGATAGAAGCATTTCATTAGCATTAAGAGAGGATAAATGGGATGGATTTACATTCGATGATTCATATGAAAAAGAACCTGGTACTGTCGCAAAAGATGGATTAACTGAGGATCAAAAAAAAGAATTAGGAATCACAAAAGCAATGAATTATTATCCAGGTGATGTTATACCTAAGAACCCAACATTAATGAATACTAGCATAGAGGATGAATATGTTGCGATTAAGGTTACTTATCAAAATAATGATGGAACGGCGATTTCTAAGGAGTTATTTGAAAGTACATATGGAAAGATTGGAAATCTATCAAATGATTTTGTAAGAGTTGTAACATCAGATGAAGGTGAAAATAAATATGATTTATATATTTATACAAAAACATTATTAGCTGGATCTAAAGCACCTGCTTTATTTGATAGAGTAGTGGTAAATCAAAATATCAATACAGTTAATGGAAAATGGCCAACCTTCAAAATAAAAGTTCAAGGATTTGCTGTACAAGCAAAAAATGTAACATTAGATACTACAAATCTTAATAACGAAGTAGTTAAAGCTTTAAATGATTTAGCAAAAAGTAATTAAAAAATATAAAAGGAGAAAAGATTATGAAAAAGAAAGATTATTTGAAAATGGCTGGTGCAGTAGCATTAACAGCAGCAATCGCAGTATCAGGAACATGGGCATTTTTAAACAAAATTACAGAAACAAAAACGAATACCTTTACATCATCAAAGGATATCAGTACTGAATTAGTAGAAGAAAACTTTGATGAAGAAATTGCAGAAAATTACATTCCAGGACAAGTAATTGCAAAAGATCCAGTTATGAAAAATGATGCAAAAGAAAACGAAGGACTTCCAATTTATGTTGGTGTTAAATTAGAGTATATTGATAATAATGGTAAGCATATTTCAAGAAATGAATTTATCGAAAATTATGCTGAAATCATGAATAATGGCGAAGAAGGATTTAATAATTTGTGGAAAGAATTTGGTACTTATAATGATGGTTCAGAATTTTATGTTTTTAAGAACGTCGTTCAACCAGGAGCTAGCAGCGATCCTATCTTTACTGATATTAAAGTTATAACTGGTATTAAAGAAGTTATCAAAACTGAATATTCTAGTAAAACATTATATCGCATTGATAAAGACGAAAATGGAAACGATAAAGAACCAGAAATTATTGATAAAACAGATTCAACAAATAGCTCAAGAGTTTTATATGAAAAAATTGGAGATAAATATGTTCCAATCGAAGGCGATGCTTATACATTACCAAAATTTGAAATTAAAGTAACAGGTTATGCTGTACAAGGAAATGATGAAGTAAGTCAGGAAGAGGCAATTGATGAATTAGTTAAATTGGCCGAAGCTACTTCAATTAAAAGATAAATAAATTTGGAAAGGTGAAATAAAATGAAAAAAAGTAAATTATTAGCATGCCTTGCAATGGCAGGAGTATTGGCAATTGGTGCAGGAACTTATGCAATTTTCTCAGATAAAACAGTTGAAAGGAATAATATCTTTACAATTGGTACAGGAATTGATGGAGAAATCTTTGAACCAAATTGGGAAGGTACAGAAGAAAAGGGTGTAGAATACAGACCAGATAGCACTATTTCAAAAGATCCACAGATTAAAAATAACAGTGATGCTGAAAGTGCTTATATTGGTATTCAGCTGAGATATTCTTTACCTAAAGATGCATATGTGACTTATAGTAATAACAATGATAAGCAGTATAAAAGTAATGCAGAAGTATTAAAAGATTTAGGATATAATAATGAAGAAGAATATATTAAAGCTTTAACTGCTGAAACAGAATTTAATTTAACTCTTGATAAATTTACTGCAGAAAGTACAACAAATGGAGAAGAAGCTGAAGGTTATTGGGTACCATTAAAAAATGGAGATGTCACTGTTCCAAATTCATATATGTATGTAGGAGATAATGGTAAAGCATTAGCTGTTGAATATGGAATGTTAACAGAACCAATTTTTAAAGAAGTGAAGATTGTAAAAGATATTGATATTAAAGATATGATGCCTTTTGAAATTCATGTTCAAGGTTATTTAGTTCAGAGTACAGAAGGAATTAACGCTGCTGAAGAATTAACAAACCTAATGAATGCAAAATAAAAATAATAGTGAGGAGATAACTTATGAAAAATAAAAAACTTATTGCATTAGCTATCGCAGGTGTACTGGGAATTGGAGCTATTGCTGGTGGCACACTGGCATATTTCACAGATAGTGATAACAAAACCAATGTGATCACTATGGGACATGTTGATGTTGATTTAGAAGAACCAGGATGGGAAAATCCTAATAACGTACAACCTGGTAATAAATATCTGAAAGATCCACAGATCAGTGTTGTTGATGGATCAGAGGATGCTTATTTAAGAGCAAAAGTAACTGTTACATTGAAAGACAAAAATGGAAATGATGTCATGGTTGATGGTGAACAGTTGTTACCTGCATTAAGTGAAGTTGTTGATATCAATGATGGTTGGAATCCAACACCAGATGCTGATGGATATTACTATTACAATACGAAAGTATCTGCACCTACAACAGTAAGTCTGTTTAAAGTAAAAGGTGAAGGCGATAACAAGTACACAGTAGAAATTCCTATGGAATGGGGAAATGCATATGCTGATACTGTATTAACAATTGATATCGTTGCTGAAGGTATTCAGGCAGATAATTTTACTCCACAAATGGATGGAACTAACATCATTGGATGGAATGGCGTAACTGCTGAAACTTATAACAAATAAAGAATTACAAGAAATGAGTGGTCAATCAGATCACTCATTTTTGGAATTAAGAAAACTTTTGATTTTCAAGAAAAGTGTTGTGTTATACTAAGCTTGAAAGGCAGTATATAGTAAAAATGTCTTATATTTGTTTGACAGAATATTTGGTGTTACCAATATGTTACTATCATAAAGTATACTTGGAATGGTGATAAAAAATGAAGAATATAGAAAAGGAAAATCTAACAAATACACCTACTTTTCTAGTAGAGATAAAAAGTTGTAAAAATCAAAGCTGGCAAGGTAGATTAACATGGGTTGAAAAAAATCAGACAACGAGTTTTCGTAGTGCTCTGGAATTGATGAAAATCATGGATTCTGCGGTATCGAATGATGAAGAAGATTAAGTATTGTAATATCCTTGCTTATGTTATGCTGATTGCCTTGATTCTTGTTGTATCACCTTTTGTAGTACCAAAGCTTTTTGGTTATGAACCTTATGGTATTTTAAGTAATAGTATGGAACCAGATTATCCAGTAGGCAGTGTAGTCTATGTGAAATCACAATCACCGGAATCCATCATGAAAGGTGATGTTATCACATTTAAAACGAGTGTGGTAAATGATAGTGTCGCAACACACAGAGTAATGATCAATGATGCAAAAAAAAGATCTTTTGTGACCAAAGGAGATCATAATGATGATGTGGATGCAACTGCAGTCGCATATGAACGATTACTTGGAAAGGTTGTTTTATGTGTACCAATGCTGGGTAATATATACTTATGGCTAGTATCAATGTTTGGTGTAGCAACGTGTACATTTACATTGATTATGGTGATTACATTGTGGCTTCATGTCGCAAAGTGGAAAAAAGAACTTGGTATAAAAAAATAGATTTTAAAGGAATGTTTAACTGAAATAAAATGTTCCTTTTTTTGATTTGCTTTTCATAAAGAAAATTTTGGAAAGATTTCTATAATTTACTAGAAAAGTTCTATGATGGTCATTGATAATCAAGATATGATAAGTTTGCTAAAGAACAATTCAACAATTCAAAGGAAAAAACTATATAGAAAAGTAAAAGATGTAAAAGAATTTGTTGGCATCAATTATGATCGAAAAAAGTAATAAACATGATTGTTTGATTGAAAATTTATACATAGAAAAAACGCAAAGAATTGCTTTTTTTTTTGATGGATGTGCTATTTGTGTATGCCGATTATATTTTGGATATCTTTATAACGTTCTTTCCCTATAGGAAGAACCGTATCATCTAGTAAAATTGCTTTATAACGATATATTTCTTTAATAAAACTGATGTTTACTAGATATTTGCTATGGATACGGACAAAATGAGGATGTTCTTGTTCACGTAATGTAGTCCTAGCAACAAAGCTTCCATATTTATTGAAACAAGTGGTTAATTTATCATCGCTACGAAAATAAATAATTTCTTCTGGAAAAAGGAAATGCACATTTCCATTGATATCTTTAATTTGTATTTTTTGAATTGCTTCTCTCATAAATGTATCAGTTGGAATTTGGTCAAATACTCTAGCTTGCATTGCTTCTTCGAGCTGTTGCTGAGCATCAATGACATGGCAAGCATTCGCATGTAATAAAAAGAGGCCATCTTTATCTTCTTTCCAAACAAAAGTAAAGTGAATTTTACTAGAATACAGTTCTCTATCTTTTCCATGTGCATTGACAGTAAATCTACCATAAGTAATCCATGTTTTTTTCTCATGTGTTAATACGGCATATTCTTCTTGAGATATATCTAAGGGAGGAAGTGAACTTTCCAGTTTAATTGTTTCTAAAAAGGCCTCTTTACCTCTAATATATTGATTAGAATAATCTCCCAACCAAACAAAATAAGGATCTAATAAGTCTTGAAAAGATTCAATTTCACGTTTTATAAACGCATGAATAACTTCTCTAGATTTATCAAATGTAAATTGATGATGATATAATTTAAACAGCAGTAATTCATTGTGAAAATGATACCATAAAATAAGGGTGGATAGCAAGTTATAAAGTTTAATGTTAGATATCCTTATATTCACAGAAAGGAAACTTATTATGTTGAAAAAATTAAAATATACATCTACTAATCTCTGGTATGTTGCAGGTATAGGTAATGGTCTTTCTGATACTACAGAAAATACCATCATTACTAATGGAATAAAGGCAAGTTCTATAGGAGATGTTCTTCCTATCAATGGAAAAAATACTGTTTAACTTGTAAACATACAGTTTGTGTAATATTCTCAAAAAAGAGAGAAAACAATAAATGAATGCTATATTAATATTGTGGTTTGTGCTATAATAAAGGCATAAATTAATCTTAATATGCATTATTAATGCGATAAAACCAAATGAAAAAGTAAAAATTAGATATTTTAAAAATATTGGATAAAAAAAAGAGGGAAATCTTAGAAATTTACAATTTTTTCATTATAAAAACTTACTAAATTTCTGATTATCTTTTCATAAGTTGGTAAATGCCGATATATCCCGTATTTTAGGGCTTTATCGGTATTTTCTTTTTGGAAGATACCTTGCATAAGCTGGCATTTACCAGCATGAAAATGCAACCAAAAGTAGTAAATGAGTAGTAAATATAAGCTCCGATATTAACAAGCCAGTCTTTCCAGTTCCGCTTTTGCAGATTGAAATGTACCGTGTGCGTAATAGCCAAGTGTCATGGTTATGTTAGCGTGTCCCATGAGATATTGCAGGGTGTTTGGGTTCATTCCTCTATTTGCCATATTCGTACAATAAGTATGCCTGAATGAATGTGGTGTGATGTTCGGTAACTTATCCGTGTGATACTTGTTATATTTCTTAATCAATCCTCGCACCATACCCTCATAGTTTCCTGCAACTTTAGGCAAGCCCTCACGGTTTAAGAATAGGAAATTGCTGTAACCACCTACAATCAGCGGTTGTGCTTTTCCTCTGCTCTTTAGTATTCTTTGGATTGCTTGATAAGCCCGTTCTGTCAATGGAAGTTCCCGTTTTCCGTTTTTGGTCTTTGGTGTTTCAATATAGTAGCCTATTTCGCTATCTTTCAATAGCTGGTGGTCTATATTGAGTATTCTGTTCTGCATATCAATATGCGTCGTCAGTCCGCAAAATTCAGAAATACGAAGTCCCGTTTCCAGCAGAAGCACAACCTCATCATAATACTTGCTGTAAATCTTGTCCTTTTCCATAAAGGCAAGCAGGCGTTCTTCCTGCTCTGGTGTAAGGATAACTTTCTGCTCCGTATCATCTTCCAGAACATCACTTAGCTTAAATTCAAACGGGTTCTTTCTGATACAGTCGTCTTGTATCGCCATGTAAAATGACGCTTTCAAGGAACGCTTATAGTTATCAATCGTTTTATAGGCATATCCTTTTTCACTCATTCTGATAGCCCATTCTTTAGCGTCCGATTGCTTCACAGTATCAATCGCCCTCATACCCAACGGGTCGTTTTTCAGAGCGTTCATAAGATACTGTCGTCCTTTTTCAGTAGCCCTTTTGATGTTCTTTCTTTGGCTGTTCTTCTTGTCGTAGAGCTGGCAGACTGTCATTTTACCGCCGACTGTGTCGATACCGTCGTTAAGGTCTTTTTTTATCTGTGCTTCTTTTTCCCTCAACGATATATCATCACGCTTTCCAGCAGGTGTCTTGTCTGTCGGTACAAGTTTCCAAGAATAGACAAATTGTGGCTTTCCGTATATATCGGTATATTTATAAACGTATCTTCCGTCTTTTCGCTGGCTCTCTCCATTACGCAAATTGCGATTTTTACCGTCTTTTCGTTTTACATTAGACATAGTGTAAAGCTCCTTTCCGTCATGGAATGAGCCGTGATACGCTATATTTATTATACCATATCTACGGCTCAATGACATTAGATTTCGTCCAATGTATCTATGATTTTTTCAAATTGTTTTCGCTTAATCTGAATACGGTTACCGTTCACGATAACCCAGCCAGCGTCAATATTTTCTTCGGCTAATTTACGCAATTTCTTTTCGCCAATGCGGAAGTATTTGGACGCTTCTTCAATCGTCAGCGTATATTTTTCCCAGATAGGCACATCAGTATTGTTCATAATCTATGCACCCCCTTTACTGTGTGTCATTTTTTACAAGCAGGCAGACGGCTTTGGAAAGCTCCGTTAGTATCTCAACTATTCCCATTCTTGTGGGCAGAACCGCACCATGCGGACGTATCATTATTCTGTGAGAATAGGTCGTGGCAAAACGACTTTTCCAACAGTCGCTCTCGGATCACTGCGTGGGTCGCTCGCTTTCTTTTGAAAAGGTCGTGGCGTACAGTCCCCGTGGCTCGCTATCTCACAAACGTATCTGTCTGCTTTATTCAGTTGTCAAAGAGCTGTGGCGAAAGCGTGTTGCTTTCATGTAAAAGCAGGGGCAGAGCAGGAAAGAGGGGATTGAACAAATCATGCTCTGCGGTTACTGCTAGTTATTCTTCGGTTTCTAAAGGAATATCAAAGTCCAAAATCATTTTGATAAGTGCTTCTCTGATACGTCCTTTTAATTCCATGTCTACGACTATGCAGACATTACCATATTTGTCGTAGAACGGACGCAAACAACATTTTGATATGTACGGGTCATACAATGCCAGTATCTTTTCAATCGCATTTACGTTGCCGTCCACAGCCGACGAAATAAGGTAAAATGACGGGCGTGTGTTATTCATCATTCATGTTCTCCTTTAATTTTTTCTTGATTTCTTCAAGTGAGTTCTTCCTACTGCGGAACGACGTTGAACGGTTAATCTTTAATCTGTCGCCGATTTCTGTATCGCTCATGCCTAAGAAGAAATACATCAACAAGATTTCTCTGTCTTTTTCAGACAGATACTTAATCGCTTCTGC